>VGZJ01000004.1 GCA_016872595.1 Planctomycetota bacterium | reverse complement strand
GATCGCCGACCGCCTCATCGAGCTGAAGTGCGACCCGGACCTCCTCCGGAGTCTGTGGGACGGGTCCGACCTACCCTTCCCATATGCGAGGAGGAGATAGACAGGATTCCCTACCTGCGGATCAGTAGCGGGTACTCGCCGGCCGCGTCGGGCAGGCGCACGGTCGCGGTTGGCTCGCGGCTCAGGACGCACTTGGCGCGCTCGCACTGCTGGATCAGGCGCGACACGCGCTTGGGCGTCTTCACTTCCGCCAGTTCGTAAGAGGTGCCGTGCGCCGCGAGGATGCGCCCGGCGACGGCGCGCGTGAAGTCTTCGCCGCCCAGCGCGCTCTCGCCGCTCGACGCCTTCACTTCGAGCGTGCCCTCGAACAACTCGACGACGGAGACGTCGAAGGTGCCGCCGCCGAGGTCGAACACGAGGAGTTTCTTGTCCGCGCCGGCGTCGTGGAACCCGTAGGCGATGGCCGCGGCGGTCGGCTCGTTCAGGATGCGCTCGACGGTCCACCCGGCGATCTTGCCGGCCGCGATGGTGGCCTTGCGCTGGCGGTCGTTGAAGTACGCGGGCACGGTGATGACGGCCCGGGACACCGGACGCTTGAAGTGCGCCGCGGCGTTGGCCTTGAGCGCGCGCAGCACGAGGCCCGACAGTTCCTCCGGGGCGAACTCGCGCCCGCCGGCGGTGAGCTTGTGGTCGGTGCCCATGTACCGCTTGAACAGGGCAGCGCAGCGCTCCGGGCGCAGCACCATCAGTTCCTTCGCCGCCGCGCCGACCAGCACCGCGCCGGACTCGTCGATGCCGACGACGGAGGGCGTGAGTCGCCCGCCGACCGCGTTCGGGATGATCTCCGGCCCGTCCGGGCCGAGGAACGCCGCGGCCGAGTTCGTGGTGCCGAGGTCGATGCCGATGACCGGGTCCATGCGGGCGTCCGGGGTATGGGGCACGTGGGAAGCGTATTATCGCCCGCCCGCGCCGCTTGCCAAGCCGCTTCCGAGCGAGAGAGAAAGCAGTTTCGACAGGATCACAGGATGAACAGAGATGAAGAGAGTGTTGATGGGTTCTGTAGCCGGGGTCCTTGACCCCGGAAGCTGAGCCTGACGTGTAGCGCCGGCCTCAGTGAGGCCGGCTCCAGAGCGGAGTACAAGTCTTGATCCTGTCCGATCCTGTGATCCTGTCAAAACTCTTCGGCCGTCCCCCACACCGGCGCGGAGAAGGGCGTGACCGGCGGCGCGGGAGCGGGTACGATGCACGGGCGGCATACATACGGAGGCGCGCATGAGGTGGGCCGGGGCGGTGGTCGGGGCGGTGCTGGCGGCGCTCGCGGGCGCGGCGGTACCGGCGGAACCGAGTGCGGACGAACTGGTCGCGCGCCTCGGCGCCGACGACTACCGCACGCGCGAGGCAGCGCAGCGCGCGCTGTGGGCCCGCGGCCGGGCCGCGGTGCCGGCGCTGGAGCGCGCGGTTCGCGGGCCGGACCCGGAAGCCGCGCGGCGCGCGCGCGAAGTCCTCGACCGCTTCGGCTGGGGCATCTACCCGGACACGCCGCCCGCCGTTCTCGACCTGATCCGCACGTTTCGCCACGGCCACGCCGACCCGTCGCGCAACGACGACATCCGCCGCGCCGCGCTCCACGATCTGGTGAAGCTCGGCCGGCCGGGGCTGGACGCGGTCGGCGCGATCCTGTCGCGTGACATCCCGCCGGAGGCGCGCGGGCCGCTGGTGGCGAACGTGACCGCGCTGGTGCGCCGCGAGGTGCCGCTGCTGCTGTTCGCGGGCAAGACCGCGGAGGCCGACGCGCTGATGGCGCTGCACGCGGCCGGCACCTCGCCCGCGGGCGCGGCCGACTTCACCGCGTACCGCGTCCTGTGCGGCGACCTGCCCGCGGCCACGGCCGCCGCCCGCGCGCGGTTCGACGCCGGGCGCAAGCCCGATTCCGCGCGGCTGTTGCTCGTTCACCTGTACCGCGCCGGGGGGCAGTGGGCGAAGGCCCGCGACGTCGCGGCCCCGCTGCCCACGGCCGAAGACGAAGCGAGCCTCAAGGAAATCTTGCTCGAAGACGAGGGCGACTGGGCCGCGCTCGCGGACCTCGCCCCGGGCCGCGAGTTCAACCACCCGGAGGCCGTGCGGCTCTCGCTGCTGCGCCTCGCCGGGCGCGCCGCCAAGTTTGAAGAGGCGGCGAAGAAGCTCCGCTCGGACGCCGACGAACTGACCGAACAGCAGGACGTGTTCGACGCCGCGGTCGCACTGTTCGCCAACCACCGGGCCGACGCCGCCACCGAACTGCTGTTGGAGAAGCGGCAGCACCTCGCGGTGCTGTCCGAGGTGCTGATCGCGCGGATGCGGTACAAGGACGCGCTGGAACTGATCGGCGCGCGCGACAAGGACAAGGTTCCGAACGAGCAGCGCGTCGAGTTCGACCTGCGCCGCCCCGCGTGCTAATGGCGACCGGGTATCGCGACGACGCGGTGCAACTGTTCGAGCAGGTGGCCCGCGGACTGCGCGCCGCCGACCGCGCCCGCGCCGGGGGCTACCTGTTCGGCGCGACCGCGCGGGCGCTGGTGCGCACCGAGCTGCGCCTCGGCCTGCGCGACCTCGCGTGCGAGCACGCGGCGCAGTTCGTGGGCGCGAACGCCGAAGTGCCGGAAGCCGGGACGCAGGGCGAGTCGCCGTTCGAGTTACTGTTCCCCGACGTGCCGGCCGCGGCGGAAACGCTGTTCGCGGTGCTGCGCGCGAAGGGCGTGCCCGGCCCGCAAGCCGGTAAGACGTTGGCCCGCGTGCGCGACCTGCTCGCCGGCACCGCGGACCGGGCCGCGGTCGACGGGGCCGCGAAGCTGCTGACCGAGTCGGCCGCGGCGCTCCCGGACTTCGGGGCCGCGCCGAACATTTCCGACGGCACCAGTTCGACGATCCGGTTCGAGCCGTCGGGCCGCGCGCTGAAGGCGCGGCGGTTCCTCGCGCTGGCGCTGGTGTGCCGCGCCGCGAAGCGCCCGGCCGACACCGAGGCCGCGTTCGAGCGGGCCGCGGCGCTGACCGAGGGCGCGGGCGGCGACGCGAGCGGCGCGCGGTCGTGGGTGTACGGCGCGCCGGACCCGGCCCGCGTGTGGATCGAGTGGGGCGAGTTCCGCGCCGCGGAGGGCCGGCACCGCGACGCCGCCGCCGCGTTCGAGGCCGGGTGGAAGCGGTTCCCCGATCAGCCGCTGCCGCTGTTCCTCAGCGGGCGGGCGCTGGTCCGCGCCGGCGACGCGAAGGAAGGCGCGCGCCGCACCGAACTCGCGCACTGGGTCGGCCTCGGCAACGAAAAGGTCCGCGGCCGGTTCCTCGACGAACTGGTGCGCCGGGGCGAGGCCGCCGCGATCCGCCGCGAGGTCGCGCTCCTCACGCGCGCCTGTTGGAGCCACGACCACTACTTCGGCAACGTGATGAACCAGTGCGCCCGCGGGAGCGCGCTGGTCAACGACTTCGCGACCGCGGAGACGTGCGGCCAGCGCTCGCTGCTCGTCGTGCTGCGGCACCCCGGCGTGTTCTTCGTGGACCCGTCGGGGTACCTGAACGTGCCGCACGACCTGCTCGCGTTCCGCGCCCGCGCGCTGGCCCGCGCGGGCAAGTTCGCCGAGTGCGCGACCGCGGCCCGCACGGTGCTGGCCGTCACCCCGGGGCACTTGGAACTGGTGACGGGCCTCGTGCCGGACCTCGCCCGCGCCGGCCGCACGAAGGACGCCGACGAGCTGTTCGAGCGGGCGTGGGCGGCGCACGAGAAGGCGCTGAAGGACTTCCCCGACGGCCCGGCGGCGCGGCACGCGCTCGCGGTGCTCGCCGGGCACTGCAACCGCAAACTGGACGACGGGCTGAAGCACGCGCGGGCCGCGCTTGCCTTCGACCCCGCGCTGCCGGCGTACCGCGAGGCGCTGGCCGAGGTCCACTTCCGTCGCGGCGCGCGCCCCGACGCGCTGAAGTTGATGGAGGCACTCGCGGCCGAGCACCCGCGGAGCGCGCTCTACCGCCGGCAACTCTCGCGCTACGAATCGTCCCCGTTCGACGCCCCGTGGCCCCACACGAACGAGTGACCGGAGTGTAGTAGGCACACTCCGTGTGCCGTCGCTGAACGACTCGGTCGCGCACACCGATCACGCGGACCTCATCCGATCCGCGTAGCGACGGCACACGGAGTGTGCCTAATACTTTCGAACGACAGCGCGGCGCACGGTCCTTGAGGGCGGGCCGCGCGGGTGGTATTCTGATCGGGACGGACACGCTGACCGACGAGGGCCGGACATGGCCGACCAGAAACTGATTCTGCTCGTGGACGACGATCGCGAACTCGTGGACGCCATGCGCGCGGTCCTCGAGCGCCAAGGGCACAAGGTCATTCAGGCCCACGACGGGCATCAGGGCAAGCAGGCGATCTACAACCAGCGCCCGGACCTCGTGATCCTCGACATGATGATGCCGCGCATGGGCGGGTACCCGGTCCTCGAACACTTCAAGGACAAGGGCGACGCGCCGCCCATCATCATGGTGACGGCCAACGAGGGGAGCCGGCACAAGGTGTACGCCGAGTACCTCGGCGTCATCGACTACATCCGCAAGCCGTTCGCGATGGAGCGGTTGCTGGACACCGTCAACAAGGCGCTCGGCACAGCGCCCGCGGAAAAGAAGGACGACAAGCCGAAAGCCGAGTGACGGCGAGGCTCCAACCGGGCTTCCCGAGGCGGCGCGCGCGCGCGATACTGTCGCCATGCCGCGCATCCGCCAACTGCCGCCGGACGTGATCGCCAAGATCGCCGCCGGCGAGGTCATCGAGCGCCCCGCGTCCGTCGTGAAGGAGTTGCTCGAGAACTCCGTCGACGCCGGGGCCACGCGCATCGACATCGACCTCGACGCGGGCGGCACCGAACTCATTCGCGTCGTCGACGACGGCTGCGGCATCGCCCCGGACGACCTCGCGCTCGCCTTCGCGCAGCACGCCACCAGCAAGCTCGAAACCGCGGACGACTTGTTCCGCATCGGCACGATGGGCTTTCGCGGCGAAGCGCTCTCCAGCATTGCCGGCGTCGGACAAGTCGCGCTCCAGTCGCGCACCCGCGACGCCGCGAGCGGCTGTGAAATCAAGTGCGACGGCGGCGCGCTCGCGCCGGTGAAGCCGTGGAACGGCGCGCCCGGCACGCGCATCGAGGTGCGGCACCTCTTCTACAACGTTCCCGTCCGCAAGAAGTTCCTGAAGAGCGTCGCCACCGAACTCGGCCACGTGTGCGAAACGGTCACGCGCCTCGCGCTCGCGCACCCGACGTTGCACCTCACGCTGCGGCACAACGGGCGGCTCGTGTACGACATCCCCGCGAGCGCCGGGTTGCTCGACCGCGTCGCGCTGTTCTTCACCGGCGAGGTGCGCGACGCGTTGTACGAACTCGATTCCGGCGACGGCCCGCTGCGGCTGCGGGGCTTCATCGCCGACCCCAAGTGCGACCGCGGCAACGCCAAGCTGCAGTACCTGTTCGTGAACGGCCGCTGGTTCCGCGACCGCTCACTCGCGCACGCCCTTCAAGAGTCGTATCGCGGCCTGCTAATGAGCGGGCGCTACGCGATCGGGTTCCTGTTCCTGACGGTCCCGCCCGACAAGATCGACGTGAACGTCCACCCGACCAAGTCCGAGGTTCGGTTCCAAGAGAACTCGCTGGTGTACTCGCTCGTCCGCGGCACCGTGAAGCACCGGCTGTTGCGCGAGAACCTGATCCCGCACCTGACCGCGCCACAGGGGGAAGAGATCGGCGGGCCCGGCGCGGAGGTCAAGGAGTCAAAAACCGAGGAGGGCGCGGGTCTGTTCGCCTCACCGCGGCGCGAGTTGGCCGAGCGCACGCTCGCGCCGTGGGAGCGCGGCGAGACCGCCGACCCGCTCTGGCGCGAACCGGCGCGCGTCACGCGCGAGGAACCTACCCCCCCGGCCCCCCTCCCTTCAGGGAGGGGGGAGAAAGCTGGTTCGCGCGCCGTTGACCTTTCCGAAGCGCCGATCTCTTTCTCCCCCCCCCCCTTCAGGGAGGGGGGGCCGGGGGGGGTAGGTGAACGCGCAGCCGACGCTTCCGATGCGCCCGCGCCTTTCTCCCCCCCTCCCGTCAAGGAGGGGGGGCCGGGGGGGGGACGTTCTTCTACTGAAGCGCCCACTGCGGGTGCCCCGGCGCTGAGCGCCCTTCCGAAGCTCGCGCCGCACACGGCCATTCAACTCCACGACTCGTACCTTGTGCTCGAAACGCCCGACGGCATGTTGGTCATCGACCAGCACGCGCTGCACGAGCGCATCCTGTTCGAGCAACTGCGGCGGCGGGTGCGCGAGGGGCGGCTCGAGGTGCAGCGGCTGCTGATCCCGGAACCCATCGACCTGCCGGCGGAACAGGCGGCGCTCGTGCTCGAATCGGCCGACGCGCTGCGCGAGTTGGGTCTCGACGTCTCCGACTTCGGCGGCAACACCGTGCTGCTCTCCAGCTACCCGACGCTGCTGGGGCGAAAGCCGCCGCACGTCATCCTGCGCGCGGTCGTCGATCACCTCGTCACGCAGGAGCGCCCGCCGGCGAAGGAGGCGCTGCTGCACCTGCTGATGGCGACGATGGCGTGCAAGGCCGCGGTGAAGGCCGGCGACAAGCTCTCGACGGATGAAGTGGCGTACCTGCTGCACCTGCGCGAGATGGCCGAGGACAGTCATCACTGCCCGCACGGGCGACCCACGTCGCTGCTGTTCAGCCGCGCCGAACTCGACAAGCAGTTCCGGCGAACGTGACGGGGCGCGCTCGCCTGCCGCTTGTGGCGAACCTATCATGTGAGTGCTACCCGCCTCAAGGACTCACTCGCCATGAATCACTTCTCCGCGCTCGCCCTTCTCGCTCTCCTAATGGTCGCCGTGCCCGCGCCGGCGGCCATCACCAAACTCACGCCCCTTGCGGAGGTGCTGGAGAGCGACCAAGTTATCTTCGTGGCGAGGGCCGAAAAGCTCGACCCCGACAACAAGGACCGGCCCACGGCTGTCTTCACCGTGGTGAAGAAGCTGAAGGGCGAGCCGCCCTTCGACCGCGTGCCGATGAACATGACTGGCGACGACGAGGGCAAGAAGGCCGGCGACACCAAGACCGCGTTCGAGCGCCTCGACACGACGCGGGAAGTCGTTTTCTTCCTGCGCAAGCAGGGCAAACTTTACAACGCGAAGCTGTTCGTCGAAGGCTCGTGGTTCTCGGCCTACGGGCAGATCGACGCCGACGGCAAGACGGTCCGCTGGGCGTTCCTCCACGGCGAGCCGTTCCTGCGCCGCACGTTCAAGGGCACCAGCGCCGAGATGGTGAAGACGGTCGCGGACGCGCTGGCGAAGAAGGCCAAGCCGCCCGAACCCGACGAGAAGGAGAAGCCCGGTTACGGCCCTGTCGTCGCCAAGAAGAAGTGCGATGAGGGCATGGGAGCACAGGGGGCTGACGCCCCCCGCTCGCCGGCGCTGTTCGCCGTCATCCCCTCGTTCGTGCTGGCGGGGCCGCTGGCGATTATCGCGGCGCTGTTCCCCGGCGTGTTCGCGCGCATGGCCGTGGGTATGAAGCGGTGGCGGGCGTTCCTTGTCGTCGCCAGCCTCAACAGCACGCTCGCGCTCTTGTACTGGGTGGTGTTCACGTACCGGCAACACTGGCTGGCGGTGTCGCCGTGGCTGTCGCCGACGCGATTCACGATCTACCTCACGGCGATCGCGCTCGTGGGGCTGATGTGGGCCGGGCGGCGGTACCGGCGGCTCGCGGCCGAGGACGCGACCGTCACCCGCACGCCGGGCAAGGGGGAACTGTACACGCTCCTCGGCCTGACCGCGTTCGCGGCGGTCGCGACCGCACTCACCGCGGTCTTCGCCAACTGGAGTTCCACGGTCGAACTGCCGATGCGCGAGTTCACCTTCATCGGCCTCGCGCTCCTGACCGCGACCGCGTACGCCGCGTACCGCGCGGTCACGAAGCGGATCGATGACCCTGCGGACGGGCTCCAACACCCCGTGCGCCTGAGCGTGTCCGGCGAATCGGTGGGGCTGGGCGCGCTGGCGCTGTGCGGGCTGTGTACGGTGCTGCTTGCCAGCGGGCGCGTGGCCGGCCCCGGCGTGGGCGAAGCAAAGTCCGGCGACGCCGAAGCCAACTTCGGCCCGCGGCTGGTGGGCGACCCGGTCGCCGTCGTCGCCTTCGACGACGACGAGAAGAAGTTCGGGCGCGTCATGTCGAACCTCGCGCTCGACGGCGACCGCCTCGTCTTCGGCGCGGACATCGGCGGCAACAACGGCAGCCTGTTCTGCATGAACCGGCACACCGGGAAGCTCGACTGGCAACTGGTTGCGGCCGGCGAGCCGCCGAACTTCCTCAAGGCCGTGTACTGCACGCCCACCATCGCCGGGGGCAAAGTGTACTGCGGCGAAGGTATGCACGAGAACAAAGGGTGCCGGTTGTTCTGCGTGAACCTCGCCAACGGCGCGCTCGCGTGGGACCCGCCGTTCAAGACGAAGGACGGCCACACGGAAGGCACGCCGGCGGTGGTGGGCGACCGCGTGTACTTCCCCGCGGGCGACGACGGCCTCATTTGTGCTGAGTCCGCGACTGGCAAGCAGGTGTGGCAGTACACCGGCAGCGGCAAGGACGACGTTCACATCGACGCGCCGCCGGCGGTCGCCAACGGCACCGTGTTCGCCGGGAGCGGCCTGTTCAACTACGTCGCGGTGGCGCTCGACGCCACCACCGGTAAGGAGAAGTGGCGCACCGACCTGAAACTGCGCGTGTTCGGCGCGCCCACGGTCGTCGGGACCAAGGTGCTGTACGCGGCCGGCACCGGGAACATGGGCGCGGACGTGTTCAAGTACGACGAAGAGGGCGCGGCGCGCGAGAAGGAACCGGCCGGGGCCGTGTTCTGCCTCGACGCCACCACCGGCAAAGAAGACTGGCGCTACCCGCTGCCGAAGGCCGTTCACACCGGGATCGCCGTCGACGCGTTCAGCGCCTACGTCGGGTGCCGCGACGGGAGCGTGTACGCGCTGGACCGCAAGACCGGCAAGCTGCGCTGGCAGATCGGCATCGGCGGCGCGGTGCTCAGTTGCCCCGCGGTGGCGCAGAGCGGCGGGTTCCCGGTCGCGGTGTACGCGGTGTCGCAAGAGGGCACGGTGGTGTGCCTGAACCCGCAGACCGGGGCGGTCGCGTGGCAGAGCCAGTTGCCGGGGTTCACGTGGGTGGGTCGCCCCGAACACGCGATCATGTGTTCGCCCCTTGTCGTTACGACGCCCACCGCGACCGGGAGCAAGCGGACCATCTACATCGGCGGGATGACGCTCGACCCGGCGAACGAGAACAACAAGCGCGTCGCGGTGTTCAAGTTCGAGGACGTGATCGGGGATTGATACCAAGTCCGGTTCTAGCGTAACCGTGTGAGCTTCCCCTCACCTCTCCCTTGAGGGGGAGGTGAGAATCGGCACGACGGTTGCGCCTCAGCCCGATTTGGCATCAACCCAGCGGAATGAGGGCGAAGTGAAAACCGCGCCGTCGCTGTCTCGACCGCGTCGCCGATACCGTTTACCATTGCGACGGCGGTTCCACTTCACACACTCGCGGAGTTCGATCATGCGTGCGCTCGCGGTTGCACTGTTCGTCGGCTCGCTGCTCGCGGTCACCTCGTTCGGTGCGGCCCAGCCCCCCGGCGGCGGCAAGGGCGGCGACGACAAGAAGGGTGACAAGGGCGGCAAGGGCGGCGACATGAAGGGCGGGTTCCCCGGCGGCGGCAAGGGCGGGTTCCCCGGCGGCGGTAAGGGCGGGTTCCCCGGTGGCGGCGGGTTCGGCGGCGGGTTCGGCGGCGTCGGCCAAGTGATGCCGGCCTTCGTCCAAGAGCAACTCAAGCTGACCGACGCGCAGAAGAAGGATCTCGAAGCGATCCAGAAGGACATCGACGCGAAGCTCGAAAAGCTGCTGACCGAAGAGCAGCGCAAGACGTTCAAGGAACTGAAGGAGCGGCGTCCGGGCGGTGGGTTCCCCGGCGGGCCGGGCGGCGGTCGGCCGGGTGGCCCCGGCGGTGCGCCGGCCCCGGCCCCCGCGCCGAAGCCCCAGTAAGTGATTGGTAGGTAAACGACGGCGGCGCGCGGGATTCCCGCGCGTCGCGTCGTTTACAGGTTCGCGGTGGCGTTCTCGGCCGAACCAGACACGCGCGTCTTCCGCAGCGCCAGCGCGCTCGCCACAAGCCCCTTTACCGATACGAGCCTCCGCGCCGGCCACCGCAGCGCCCGCAGGTACCACCGCAGCGCGGCCCGCGGCTCGCTCGCGCGCATCGTGTAGCCGAGCGTCTGGCACGTCGAGGCGTACCCGTCCGCGATCACTTCCGCGGGTACGTCGTCGGCCGCGCCGCAGCGCGATTCCGCGCGGTGCATGATGGACATCGCGGTATCGACGCGGTCGCGTAGTTTCTTCGACAGGTTCCCGTGCCCGGTGCGGTAGCGCACCAGTTCCTCGTCCACAAAGTCGAACTCGTAGAACTTTGCGACTCGTAGCCACAGGTCGTAGTCGATGGCCAAGTCCCATTGCGGGTCGAACGCCCCGACGCGCGCGAACACCTCGCGCCGCACCGCGCACGACGAGAAGCACACGAAGTTCTGCGTGAACATCTGGGGCAGAACGGCCCCCCTCGGTGGCCGCGCTCCCCGTTGGGTGGTGGTTAAACGATTACCCTGCTCGTCCATCAGCGAGCGCCCACAGAACACAACGCCCACCTTTAGAGTGGTGAACAGGGCGAGTTGCTTTTCGAGCTTGGTCGGTTCCCAGGCATCGTCGGCATCGAGGAACGCCACCAGCGGCGCGCGGGCGAACCCGATGCCGAGGTTCTTGGCCCGCGGCTGACCGAGCCTATCCGAGCGGAAGTATCGCACGCGCGAATCGGTCAGGTACGGGCGCACCGCGGCCGGCGTGTCGTCGCTGCTGCCGTCGTCGATGACGATCAGCTCCCAGTTCAACAGCGTCTGTGCGCGCACGGAGTCGATGGCCTCGCCGATGAAGCGGGCGTAGTTCTTCGCGGCCATCACAACGGAGACGAGGGGCGTCATGCGCTCATCTCCTCCATCCGCTCGCGGGCCACCTTCGAGATGCAGAATCGGTACTTCCCGCTCGGCTCCTGCGGGATTGCGTCCACCAGTTCCACGTCGTGCGCCACGCCGTCGCCGAACGTGGCCCGTACCAGCTCCGCGATCTTCCCGCGGCTGCCGTCGTTGAACGTGTCGTCCGTCACTAGGCGGATGCGCAGCAGCGTGACGGACTCCTGCACGATCTGCACCTGCGCCGTGCCGGGAATGTGCATGGCGAAGTTCTCGGTCAGGGAGATGCCGGAGATGAGGTTGCCCGCGGGCGTCACCACGTAATCGGCGTCGCGACCCTCGACGCGCTCGATCAGCGGCAGCCCGCGCCCGCACTTGCACACGCGCGCCGACGGCACGACCACGTCTCCCACCTGATAGCGGATCAGCGGCATCGCCCGGTTTACGAGGTCGGTGACGAGCAACTTGCCGTCGCTCGCGACCTCGTGATAGAGCGAGTCCGCGTTCACGTGCAGCCCGTTGTGCTCCTCGCACTCGCTGGCGATCAGGCTCACTTCTTCGCAGCCGTAGCGGTTCGTGACCTTGCACCCGAACACCTGCTCGATCACGGCGCGCTGCCAGTCGTGCAGGATCATGGCGGTGGAGATGATGCCATTGGGCCGCACGTCGAGCACGCGCGATTTCTTGAGCGCGCAGGCGACCAGATAGAGCGAGTGCGCGTGACCGAAGATCAGGCCGGGGCGGTGGCGCTGGATGCGCTTGGCGAACTCGCCGATGCGGTCGTCGTTGAGGTTCAGCGTGTCGAGGTACACGGCGCGGTCGAAGAAGTAGTGCCGCAGCCGGCCCTTTAGCCCGAAGTGCCGGTACTCCGGGTTGCCCCACACCTTCGCGACGCGCTGGCCGAGGCGGTACCCGCTCCACTGGTCGGAGCGGATCGTACACGCGGCCTTGAACTGCATCGCCGGCTCGTCGCAATAGATCGTCAGCGGGACGCCGGTGGAACCGCTGGTCGTCTTCTTGCGGCACTTCGAGACGTCGTAGGCCGACGAAACGAGCGCCCGGTTGTGCCGGCGGATGTCCGCTTTCGTGACAACTGGGAACGCTTCTAGATCGGCCAGTTCGCGCACGTCGGACGGATGAACGCCGGCCTTCGACCACGCGGCCCGGTAGTACGGCACCGTGTCCCATGCGTGGTGAAGCTGGGCCTTGAGCGCGCCGAGTTGCCGGGCGCGAATGACCTCTGGCGCATCGAACTGCGTGCGCTCGAGCGCGCGCAAGTGCCGCAAGTGACTCTTGCCCTCCCGCCACGCCATCAGCGGGTGCATCAGGTGCCGGTTCAGGTAGTCGAGCATCCGTGCCCTTTCTCACTTATCAAGATTGGCCCGCGGATGGCGCGGACTTCGGGGCAGCTGAACTCGGATCAAGGCAACAGGCAGAAGAGTTTTGACAGGATGAACAAGAGATAGTAAGAACTGCGTGCGCTCTTCATCCTGTCTTTCATCGTGTTCATCCTGTCAAAACTCTTCTGCCTGTTGCCTTGATCCGAGTTCAGCTGCGCCATCAGCGGGCGATTTCTTTCTGCCACTCCACCTGCTTCGCCAAACCCTCGTCTAGGCTCGTCGTTGGTTTCCATCCGAGGTGGCGGGCCAGTTTCGAGACGTCCGCGCCGGTGGCGAGTTGGTCGCCGGGGCGCGGGGGGTGGCGCTCGATCAGCGCGGGCTTACCGATGATCCGTTCGAGGCGCTTGAAGACTTCCAGCACCGTCACCAGTTCGCCGCCGCCGAGGTTGAAGGTTTCGCCGGGCGTGGCCTGTGCAGCGCGAATGGTGGCTTCCACGCAGTCCGCGACGTAGGTGTTACCGCGAACCTGTAGCCCGTCGCCGGTCAGCTTGATCGGCTTCCCCTGAAGGATGGCGTTGATGAACAGGTGGTAGCCCATCTCCGGGCGCTGCCGCGGGCCGTACACGCTGAAGTATCGCAGCACCACACACGGCACGCCGAACTCGTCGCCGTACACGCGACACAATTGCTCGGCCGCCAGTTTCGTGATGCCGTAGGGCGAACTCGGGCGCGTCGGCAGCGCCTCGTCGCCGCTGGCGTAGCGCCCGTACACGCTCGACGTGCTGGCGTACACGACGCGCTTCAGCGCCGGCGAACCCTTAAGCGCTTCGAGGAGCCGGTGGGTCGCAGTGAGGTTGTGGCGGTTGTAGGTGTCGAAGTCGGTGAAGCTGCGCGTCAGGCCCGCCATTGCCGCGAGGTGGAAGACGTGTTCCGCACCGGCCACGGCTTCGGCCGGCACGCCCGCGGAGAGATCGAGTTCGCGAAAGGTGAACTTGGGGTGCGCGCGGAACGCGGCGAGGTTCCGTTCCTTGATCGACCGCGCATAGTAGTCCGTGAAGCAGTCGATGCCGGTGACGGTGTGGCCATCCGCGAGCAACCGCTCGCAGAGGTGCGACCCGATGAATCCGGCCGCGCCGGTGACTACGCAACGCATGGTGTTCCCCCGCGGCGAGTGTATCAAGTCGCGGGAGGTGATCGCAAGCCGAACGGTGGTCAGTTGCGGGCCGCGGGTTCTTCGGCCTTCGACTTGGAACTCGTGGGTGGGAACTTCGGGCCGTCGGGTGCGGCGGCGCAATCCTGTTCGCGCAGGCCGTCGCAGCAGTGCAGTTCGCCGACGCCGGCGCACTCCGGGCACGGGACGCGCGCGCCGCTCATCGTCACGAAGTGTTTGCCGTAACAGCGCGGGCACAACATGGGAACTCCCTCCGCGGTTGTGAGGGGAATGTTGTACCGCGCCGCGCGCGCGGGTCGCGATGTCGGTAGCGAAGAAACCGGCGGTTCCGGCGCGGCTATTTACACGCTCTGAGGAACGCGAGCAGGTCCGCGATCTCTTGTGGCGAAAGCTGCTGTTCGAGGCCCGCGGGCATGAGCGACACGGTACTCGGCGCGATGCTCTCGATATCGACTCGCGAAACACGCTCTTCCTTGTCCGCCGCGGTGACGACGATGATTTCGTCCGGGGCGTCCTTCTTCAGCACACCGTTGAGGACGCGGTCGTCCTTCGTGACCACCCGAACCGGTTCGTAACTGCGCACGAAGCTCGCGCTGGGGAACAGGACGGATTCGAGCAGGTCGCGTTCCGAGCGGATGCCGCCAATGCGGGTCAGGTCTGGCCCCGCGAGGCCACCGACGTAGCCGACCTTGTGGCACGCGATACACTGCGTTTTCTTGCTGTTGAACACGAGTTGCCCGCGACGGATGTCGCCCGGCTTCAACTGTTTCAGCATCGCGTCGAGTTTCGCGGTCTCGCCCTTGCGCGCCTCGGCCAGTTCCGCGTACAGCGCCTCGGCCGCGTCCGTGACCGGTTTCGGGTACTTGTCCAGAATCGGCTTCACCATCTCGGCGCGGAGCATTGCCCGCACTGCTTTTTCGCGCAGCACGTTTACGAGCGACCGGCCGACGTTTTGGTCCGTGGTCTTGGCGAAGACGTTGAGGAGCTTGGCGAGGTCGAGCGGCGAGACGGTCCGAAGCGCGCCGGCCAGTGCGGTGAGTTGGTCCGTGGTCAGCTTCGAGCGGAGCAGCACGTCGGTCGCGGTCGCGCGGTCGGGCGCGGGTTCGTCGCGGTCGAGCTTGCGGAGCAGGTAGCGCATGGAGTCCGCGTCGAGCGGCTGGCCGGTGGGCTGGGCGGAGAGGAACGCGAACCGGAACTCTTCGGACACGAGGCCGCTGGGCCACAGCTTCGCGCGCGGGAGCTTGGTCACGAACTCGTCGTAATCCTTCACTTCCGCGGGCAGCGCGCGAAAAACGGCGAGCGCGTCGCGCAGGGTGTCGCGGTCGTCGAGGGTCGGGGCCGCGGCGAGCAGCGCGTCGCGCCACGCGCCCGGCAGCGACTTCAGCCCCGAGCGGGCCATCACGCCCAGCGCGAGCCGGGCCGCTTCCGGCGACTTGTCCACCAGCGAACCGCCCAGCACGTTTTGGATCGAGGGGCTGGTCGCGAACTTGCCGAGCCGGGCCGCGAGGTCGGCGCGGTCGGCCGGGGTCAGCTTGTCCGCGGTCTTCAGCT
Source organism: Planctomycetota bacterium (assembly GCA_016872595.1). Classification (GTDB taxonomy): domain Bacteria; phylum Planctomycetota; class Planctomycetia; order Gemmatales; family Gemmataceae; genus Gemmata. The sequence goes on along the minus strand of VGZJ01000004.1, from coordinate 47,091 downwards.
TGTCTTTGAAGTAGCCCGCGAGATCCGTCCCCCACTGCGGGTTGCGGCCCGCGACCCACCACGCGGTTTCGCGAAGCGCGGCGTCTTTCGCCTCCAGCGCCGCGAGCACGGTGTTCGCTTTGAGGCCGCTGTTGGGGATGTTCGAAAGGGCCGCGAGCGCCGCCCGCCGGACGCGCGGCGAGGCGTGCGCCAGCCCCTTCGCGGTCGCCTTCGCGTCGCCGATCTCGATGAGTGCGTAGGTGAGGGCGTGGTCGAGCGCGCGGTCGTTGTCCTCGTCCGCGAGCGCGTCGAAGAGGGCCGGAATCGCTTCGGGCTTTCCGATACGGCCGAGGGCCTCGGCCCCGTACCGCCGGACGTGTCGGTCGGGGTGAAGGGTCGCCGCGTGCGCGTCGTCGATCCCGCCGGCGTCGCGCGTCAGCGCGATCCTGCGGATCAGCGAAATCGAGTCCGGCTTCGGCTTCGCATTCTCCTTGTGCGCGCCGGTCTTGCGCACGCGGTAGATCGCGCCCGTTACGTCCGGCTTCACCAGTTGCGATGTCGGGCAACACAGCTTGTACCATCCGCCGGTGTCCACGATCAGCAGCGAGCCGTCGGCGTCTTCGATCACATCCGTCGGGTGGAAGTCGATGTTGTCCGACACGACGAAATCGCTGTCCTTCGTCTCGTAGGTCGAGCCTTTGGGAACGAGGACGTGGCGCGAGACTTTGCGCAGGTTGAACTGGCACGCGAAGACGTTGTTGGCGTAGTCCTTGCCGAACTGGTCGCTCTCGTAGCGGTGCAGGCCGCACGGGGCCGCCGGACCCATGTGCGTCATCGGCGGCAACAGGTTGGGGCTTGTCCACGGGTGGTCGTACACCACGTCGTGATCCTTGCCATACACGCCGCCGTAAACGGCGTGAACGAGGCCGTCGCGCTTGCCGCCGGCCGGGTGCTGGAAGAACGTGGTGCTGAAGATGATGTCGCCGCTCGGCGTGAACACCAGATCGACGGGGTTGTCCATGCCGCCGGTCATCACCACGTCGAGGTTCGAGCCGTCCGGCTTGGCGCGGAAGATGTGCGCCGCGCGCGTCGTGAACTTCTTGCCGTTGATGGTGTGTTCCTGCTTCGCGAACGCGCCCTTCGTCCAGTAGATGTACCCGTCGGGGCCGCGGTAGGGGCCGTGCAGGTCGTTCGCGCAGCCGGTCAGCGTTTTCCCGTCGAACCAGACCTCCTCCTTGTCCGCGACGCCGTCGTCGTTGGTGTCGGTGAACTTGAGGATGTGCGGCGGGGCCGCGACGAACAGCGAGCCGTTCAGCCACATACACCCTTCGGGGAACATGACGTTCTTCACGAACACCGTCTGCTTGTCGAAGACGCCGTCGCCCTTCGTCGATTCGAGCCGCAGAATCCGGTGCGGCTTCTCCTTGAACTGCTCCGCGACCTTCGCGTTACTGCCGCTGGAATCGGTGACGTACAACCGGCCCTTCTCATCGAACGCGCAGGCGATGGGCCGCGGGGCCGCCTTCGCGTCCGCCGCGACCTCGATGGTGAACCCTTCCGGCAGCGTGAACGTGTGGCCGTTCAGCTTCACCTGATGCGTCGGCTGCGGCTGCGCCGAAGCGACGAGCGGGAGGGCGAGCAGCGCGAGGACGGAGAGGCGGCGCATGGGAATGTCCGTGGTTGCGGCTTCGCGTGAGCGCGCCTGGGGTGGCGCTCGCAAAGCCTCGCTGACCCCAAGCTATTGAGTGTAACCGCTTCGCGGTACAGACCGCGCCGGTTCTCTTTCCGCTGAAGGCGTTGCGAGTGCCACCCCAAGCGCGCTACTTACGGGGATCACCTCTCATACAATTCCCTCGCCTACCTCCTCCCTCCTCTTGGAGCCTGCCGATGCGCGCCCTCGTTGCCCTCGCTCTGATCGTTTCGCCGTTCGCCGCGGTCGCGGCCGATGCCGACCCGTGGAAGCTCGACGACAAGTTCAAGGCCGCCAAGCCCGAAGACCTGAAGGACGCGCCCGGCACCAAGCCGCCCGAAGGCGCGGTCGTGCTGTTCGACGGCAAGGACTTCTCCAAGTGGACGAAGAAGAACGGTAAGGACGAGGTGAAGTGGACGCTGGCCGACGGCGTGATGGGCGGCGTGAAGGGCCACGGCGACATCATCACGAAGGAAACCTTCGGCGGGAAGTTCAAGCTGCACCTCGAGTTCCGCGTGCCCTACGAGCCGGGCGGTAGCGGGCAGGGCAGGGGCAACAGCGGTGTCTACGTGCAAGGCCGGTACGAGGTGCAGGTACTCGACAGCTACGGCCTGAAGTCCGGCAAGAACGACTGCGGGGCAATTTACGGCGTGGCCGCGCCGTCGGTGAACGCCTGCAAAGCCCCGACCGTGTGGCAAACGTATGACATCGAGTTCACGCCGCCGAAAGTAGAAAATGGCAAGAAGACCGAACCCGCCCGCATGACGGTGCATCATAACGGAATCAAGATTCACGATAACGTCGCGATCACCAGCGACAACACGACCGCGGGCCTCGGCGGGGACATCTCCAAGCCCGGCCCGATCCTGCTGCAAGACCACGGCCACCCGGTGCAGTACCGGAACATCTGGCTGCTCAAGCAGTGAGGAGTGAGGAGTGAGGAGAATAACATGGATGCAGGAACGGAACCCACACTCGCCCCTCAAAGCCCGGAACCTCAAAACAATGGCACTCCTCACCCCTCACCCCTCACCCCTCACTCGCCCGCGGGCGGCAGTCGCGAACTGATCAAGCTCGCGCTGCCGCTGATCCTCAGTCAGAGCTTCATGACGATCCAGATCGCGGTGGATCGCGTGCTGCTGTCGCGGCACAACCCGGACGAGGTCGCGGCCTCGTTCCCCGCGGTCATGCTCTTCTGGCTTCCGTTCGGGCTACTGCAGGGCGTCTGCGGGTACGTGTCCACGTTCGTGGCGCAGTACACCGGGGCGAACCGGCCCAACCGCGTCGGCCCCGCCGTGTGGCAGGGGTTGTACTTCGCGGTACTCGCCGGGATGCTGTTCTCACTCGTCGCGGTGTTCGCCACGGAGATCGTCGCACTCGGCGCGCACTCTGAGAAGCTCCAACACCTCGAAGCGGTTTATCTCCGCTACCTCGCGTTCGCGGCGCTGCCGATGCTCATCATTGCGGCGGTGAACGGCTTCTTCTCCGGCCGCGGCGACACGTGGACCGTCCTCGGCATCGACGCGCTCGGCACCTCCGTGAACGTCTCCCTCGCGCTGCTGCTGATCTTCGGCAACTGGGGCTGTCCGGAAATGGGCATCGCCGGCGCGGGCCTCGCGGTGGTGGCGGGGTCGTGGGTGTCGGCGGTGTTCGCGCTCGCGCTTTTGCTGCGGCCCAAGTTCCGCGCGCTGTACCACACGCACGCGGCGCTGCCCGAACGCGAGCTGTTCGGGCGGCTCTTACGGTTCGGCGGCCCGGCCGGGATTCAGATGTTCTTCGACGTGCTGGCGTTCACCCTGTTCACGCTTTTGGTCGGGCGGTTGGGCGACGCCGCGATGGGCGCAACCAGCCTCACCATCACGCTGAACATGATCACGTTCCTGCCCATGCTCGGCCTCGGCCAAGCGGTCAACATCCTCGTGGGCCAGCGGTTGGGCGAGAACCGGCCGGAAGTCGCGGAGCGCACGACGTACACCGGCCTGCGGTGGATGTTCGGCTACATCTGCTGCATCTGCGCGCTGTACCTGTTCACCCCGCAACTGCTGCTGGCCGCGTTCGAGCCGGACGCGCCCGCGGAGCGCGAGAAGTTCGCCGCCATCGCCGCCGTGGTGCCTACGCTCCTGATCTGTGTCGCGATCTACTCGCTCGCGGACAGCATGAACCTCGCGTTCAGTTTCGCGCTGCGCGGCGCGGGCGACACGCTGTTCGTGACGCTGATCACGTTCACGCTGGCGTGGCCGCTGATGGTGGCCCCGACCTTCTTCGTGGTAACGTACCGTGCGGATCTACAGGATCGCTTCCCGCACATGGGCGACCCGATCTACTGGGCGTGGGCGTTTGCGACGCTCCACATCATCGTCATGAGTGTGTGTTTCCTGCTCCGCTTCCGCACCGGGAAGTGGAAGGCCATGCGCGTGATCGAACAGACCCCCGCGAACTAGCCCGCGCGCCGGGTGTCGTTCATTTCTCATGCGCAATTCATTCGGAGCGGGTAAACTCAAATAGCCGATTGGGTTACTCCCGCCGGAGGGCACGTCCGTGCGCGTCCTGCTCGTCGAAGACACTCAGGCCATCCTCAAAGCCGTGCGCCAAGGCTTGGAGGAAGAAGGGTTCGCGGTCGACGTCGCCACCGACGGCGAGGAGGCCGACGTGAAGTGCCGCAGCACGTCCTACGATGTCGTCGTCCTCGACATCATGCTGCCGAAGGTGGACGGCATCACCCTGCTAAAGCGGTGGCGCGGGGCGGGGATCAACACGCACGTCCTGATGCTCACGGCCAAGACCACGAAGCCGGACACGGTTGCCGGCCTCGACGCCGGGGCAGACGACTACCTGACCAAGCCGTTCGACATGGAGGAACTGTTCGCCCGCATCCGCGCGCTGGTGCGCCGCGGGCACCAGCAAAAGGACCCCGTACTGCGGTGCTACGACCTCGAGATCGACACCGCGGCGCGCACCGTGCGCCGGGCCGGGACCGTGATCCACCTGACCCCGCGCGAGTACGCGCTGTTGGAGTTCCTCGCGTTCCACCGCGGCAAGGTGGTCACGCGCAGCATGATCTGGGAACACCTGTACGACGAGTACGACGAGAACACGTCTAACGTGGTGGACGTCTACATCCGCTACCTGCGGAACAAGGTGGACAAGGGCTTCGACCCGCCGCTGATCCTCACCCGCTGGGGCGAGGGGTACATGCTCCGCGGCGACGACGACCCGCCGCCCGCGGCGAAGTAAGGAGTGGGGGGGTGAGGGGTGAGGAGTGAAGACCGGGTCTTCTGCTCCGCTCGCCCCTCGCCCCTCACCCCTCACCCCTCACTGGATTCCGGCCATGCGCTCGATCCGGCGCTCGCTGCTCGGCTACCTGCTGCTCCTGCTCGCGCTGGCTCTCAGCGCCGTAGGGGTGCTCGTGGACCGGTTCGCGAACGCCGCGGTGCGCCGCCGCGAGACCTCCGAGACCGAGCGCATCGAGCAAACCCTGCGCGTGCGGCAGAGCGAGGCGAAGGCCAAGTTCGATGCCGAACTGGTTTCGGAAACGAAGGCGCTGGCGCAAGAGGCGCAGTGGAAAACGGCCACGCTGCTGGGCCAGAACCCGGACCGCCGCGGGTCCGGGTTCCTGCGGCTCCCGGACTCGCCCCCGGTCGCGGCCCCGGACGACGTGTCGCGCCAGTACCGGCTGCGCTCCGAACTGCTCATTCTCGGCACCGGCCTCGCGCCCCCGGCGCTCGCGACGACCGTGGCCGCGGTCGAGCCGCGCCGCGCGGCACTCAACACGTTTTCCCCGTTCGCGTACCTCGGTGCGAACCTCCCCGGCGCGCCGGGGTGGGTGGCGTTCGACGGACCCCGTGCGCTGGCCCGGATTCACGAGGGCCTGCGCAAGTTGTTCGAGGACGACGACCGCGCCCGGCACGTTCAGATCACGCTGAGCGTCAGCCACGCCGGGCTGCCGGGGCGCACCGCGCAACACGTCCACATCGAGCGCGCGGCCGGGGCCAGCGCCGCGCGCGTGCTGCCCCCGCTCGCGGTCGATTCGGGGTGGTTCGAGGCGAGCGCGACCGAGTGGGAGCCGCGCCTCGACGACGTGGACGTGCCCGGGGTCGGCCCGTGCCGGCGCGTCGTGACCGCGAACCACGCCGGCCGCCCGCTGTTCTTCGCCGTGTGGCTGCCGCCCCCGGCACTGCCCGGCCCGTTCCCCACCGGCAAGGCCCAGCCGTACCGCCCGGCGTTCAACCGCCCGGACCTCGTGATCCGCATGGCGGTCCAATCGGTGCGGTCCTACGCCGACCTGAACGCCCGCCTTGCCGCCGATCAGAAGGAGCGCGACGAGCAGTTGGCCCGCGTGGGCGACGAGACGCGCACCGAACTGACCCAACTGCGGTCGCGCCTGATCGCCATCGGCGCGGTCATGTTCGCCGCCCTCGTTCTGGGCGGGTGGTTCTTCGTCGCCCGCGGGTTGTCCCCCCTCCGCACCCTTTCCGACGCGGTCAGCCAAGTTTCAGAAAAGGACTTCCGGCTGTCCGTCGTCCCCGCCGAACTGGGCCGCGAACTGGCCCCCATTCACGCCCGCCTTACGCAGACCCTCCTCATGCTGCAACAGGCGTTCGCTCGGGAGAAACAGGCCGTGGCCGACATTTCGCACGAACTCCGCACGCCCATCGCCGCGCTGCTCGCGACCATCGACGTCGCCCTTCGCAAGAAGGACCGCCCGGCCGCGCAGTACTACAGCGCGCTCGAAGAGTGCCGGCTCATCTCCAAGCAGCTCGGCCAACTGGTCGAGCGCATCATGACGCTGGCCTCGCTCGACGCGGGCAACGACCACGCGCACACCGGGCCGACCGACGTGGCCGACCTCGCCGCCGGGTGCGCCGCGGTCATCCGTTCACTCGCCGCCGCCAACAACGTGACCGTCGAGGCCCACCTGAGCGCGCAGGTCACGCTCGACACCGACGCCGGCAAGTTGCGCGAGGTGCTGATGAACCTGCTCCACAACGCCGTGGAGTACAACAAACCCGGCGGGACCATCGACCTGACGCTCGCGCGCGACGGCCCGTGCGCGGTGTTCGAGGTCCGCGACACCGGCATCGGCATGACCGACGCGGTGAAGGAGAAGATCTTCGAGCGGTTCTACCGGGCCGACGCTTCGCGGCACTCCACCGGGGTTCACGCCGGCCTCGGCCTCGCCATCGTGAAGGAGTACGTGGCCCGGCTCGGCGGCACGATCACCGTGGAGAGCGAACCGGGCGTCGGCACCACGTTCCGCGTCGCGCTCCCGCTGGGCGCCCCGGCCGACGTGCCCCCGGCGCAGGACCGCGCCCGCGCCCGCGACACCGTCGCCGCGAGTTCGTGACGCGCGTTTTCGCTGGCGGCGCGCCGCCAGCCCCGATAGGATCAACTACCCGGACCGGGCGCGCGCCCCGTTCCCGTCCACACCTTTTCTTCACACCGAGGTTCGTTATGCGGCTGAAGAACGTCGCCCGCATCGCTGTCGCTGTCGCGCTGCTCTTCGCGTTCGGGTGCAACTCGAAAAACAAGGGCAAGATCGAAGGCACCAAGTGGGTCTCGTTGGCGGGCACCGTAAAGGGCCAGACCATTCCCGCGGGCGCGCTCAAACTCGAGTTCACGACCGACGGGAAGATGACCTACAACACGCCCGTCGGCAACTTTGAAGGCACGTACTCGCTCGGCATGGGCGACACCGTGACGTGGAACTTCACGCGCGAACTCGGCGGCTCCAAGAAGCACGCGCAGAAGTGCATCATCAACGGGACCAGAATGACCGTGAAGGACTCCGACGGCACCTCGCTCGACTTCGAGAAGGTCTCGGCCGGCGGCGGCAACCAAGGCAACCCCGGCGACCAACCGCGGTAACCCGTTCGCGTGCCGGGCCGCGGACCGGCGCGCTCCCACTCACCCCAACAAAGAGGTACGCCCGTGTTCGCAACCGCCATCTTGAACCTCGTCCTGGCCGGCACTACGACGGCCGCGTTCCCCGACCCGCCGGTGAACGCACCCGAACCCGCCAACACACTGGTGGGCAAGTGGACCTCGCTGGCCGGCAACGTGAAGGGCCAACAGATCCCGGCCGGCACGCTGAAACTGGAGTTCACCAAAGACGGGAAGATGACCTACAACACCCCCGTCGGCGACTTCGTCGGGACGTACAAGGCCGGCAACGACAACAAGGTCACGTGGGAATTCACCAAGGAGCTTGGCGGGCGCAAGACCCACGAGCAAACCTGTGTGGTGAAGGGCGACAAGTTGACCGTGAGCGACTCCGACGGCACCACGCTCGAGTTCGCCCGCGTGAAGGCGGACCCGAAGAAGGACGACCCCAAGGCCCCCAACAACAAGGGCAAGATCGAAGGGAAGTGGTCGTCGCTGGCCGGCACCGTGAAGGGGAACGAGATCCCCGCGGGCACGCTGAAACTGGAGTTCACCAAAGACGGGAAGATGACCTACAACACCCCCGTCGGCGACTTCGAGGGGACGTACACCATCGAGGCCGGCGACAAGGTGATTTGGATGTTCACGAAGGAACTCGGCGGCTCCAAGAAGCACGAGCAGAAGTGCGTCATTAAGGGCGACAAGATGACGGTGAGCGACACCGACGGCACCACGCTCGACTTCGAGCGCGTCAAGAAGAAGGAGTGAGGTCGCGGCCCGCCGCGCGACGACACGGCCACGCGCGTAGCGCGTGGCCGCTTCTATTTGCGATCGGGGCCGCGCTACGCCGGCAGCAGGTGGAACAGCAGCAGTAGCTTGCGGCCGAAGATCAGCGCGCCGACGACCGCCGCGGTCAGCCCGGCCACCAGCACCGCGCCCGCGGCGATGTCGAGGCTGTGGTACACGCGGTCGCGGGCCTCTTCGTCCAGCCCGCGGAACAGCAACTCCAGCGCGCTGTTGAACAGCTCCGCGGTCAGCACCAGCCCCACGCACCCGATCACCAAGCACCACTCGTAGCGGTCGCACTCCAGCGCCGCGGCGGCGCACAGGGCGAGCGCGGCGAAGAAGAAGTGGACCGCGAAGCTGGACTGCCCGCGGACCCCGCGCTTGATCCCGCGGAGCGCCTCGCGGAACTTGTCGCGCCAGCGGCGCGGCTTCTTCCGCCCCGGCACGTCGCCCGCCGTCATGGGCTGCCTCCGCGCTAGCGGTTCGAGGAGAGCGGGCCGGCGACCCGGTTCCCGGTGCCCGCCGCGAGGTTCGGGATCACGAGGAACTGGAACCCGAAGGCGTTCACGAACGCCGTGTACGTGAACCCGACCGAAACGGTGAGGTCGGTGCCGGTGCGGGTCAGGGTGACCGAGTTCGAGAGCGCTTGGCTCAGCCCGAAGTCGTAGCTCACCCCGGCGTTGAAGTAGTACCGCGGGCTGAGCTGGTAACCGACCGAGAGGTTCACGGCCTTGCTGTTCAGGGGGTCCGTTTGCCGGTACCCGATATACAGGTTCGTGCGGTCGTTGCGGTTCAGGTACACGCCGGCGTTCCAGTACTGCGAACCGCCCTGATATGGCTCGAACCAGCCGTTCGTGACCACCGAGGTGCGGTCGCCGACGTTCCACACGGTGGCGAACTCGAGGAACGCGAACGGGTGCCCGAAGTTGTCGCGCTTGGCGTCCGGGTACCACGACGCGGACACGTCCGCGGTGAAGAAGTCCACCGTGTGCTCCATGCCCGGGTACCCGCGCTTGGTCTGGAACCGCTGGCGCAGGTCCATCTGGAGCACGTTGAGGCTGTCGAGCGTGTCGGTGCGGTTCTCGACGGCCCGGCGGATCGCGTACAGTTGCGGGTTGTACGGGCTGTACCCCGGCGCGGCGGCGAGGCGCGGGCCGTCCGGCCCCGGCACGTACTGCGGCTGGAACGGCGTCATGTTCCGCCAGCTCTGGTCGATGGCGTCGTCGTTCAGCCGGTCCAGCAGCGGGAACCGATTGTACGGCTCGTTCGACCGCACGTACCGGTAGTTCGCGCCGAGGATCGCCTTGTGGTACAGCCCGCGCAGGTTGAGCAACTCGCTGGTCACGTCGCCGTAGAGCCGCGAGAACGGCACGCTGGCCCGCGCGCCGCCGCCGCCGACCACGCGCCCGATCTCGTTCCCCGTTAGCTCGTTGGTGTACTCGGTCAGGTCGAGGACGCCGTACGGCGCGAGTTTCAGCGGCCCCAGTTCTAACGGCGCGCTCAGCTCTTGCGACAGGTTGAACCGGCCCGTGTCGAGCCGCCGGTCGGTGCCCAACAGCGCGAACGGCGGCACCTCGCTGGGGCGCGACTGGAAGTACCCGGCGCTGGCCCGCATGTCGTACACGAACCGGTCGCTGAAGAACGTCTGACCGATCAGGTGGGCGTCGACCCGCGGGAGCGCGTTGGTCTCGCTCACGAACTCGCGGTTGATCCGGGCCTCGGCCAGCGCGGTCGCGCCGAAGTTGCGCCGCTGCCACGCGAGGTACGCGAACGTCTCTTGGTTCGGGCCGAGGTCAAACTCCTGTTTGTAGAACTGCTCGAGGAAGTTCTTGTCGCTCAGGTACGCGAGCTGCCCTTGGAAGTACAGCCCGTCGGCCACCTCTTGCTGGTGCCGCCAGATCGCGCGCCCGCGGTTCGGCGGGCGCACCTGATCGGCCCCGCGGTCCGCGCCGAGCAGGTCGAAGCCCTTCTCCGCGAGGTAGTACAGCTTGACGAAGCCGACCCCGCGGTCCGGTTCGCCCGGTTCCGCGCCGGGCAGGCGGTACGTGTAGTCCGTGCCCGCGGCCGGCCCGCGCTTGCTCATGTAGTCGAGGTCCAGCAGCCACCTGTGGTCCGGCGGCGGGCGCAGCGCGATCAAGTCGAACACGCTCCACGTACTCGTGAACTGCGTGCCGAACTGCCGGCTCTGGCCCAACCCCAAGTTCTCCAACGGGCCGAGCGGGTCGCTGGCGTCGGTGCGCACGGTCGGCAGGTAGAACACCGGGACGCCGGCCAACCGCGTCACCACGTTCTTCCCGGTCACGAGCTGTTCCGTGACCTCGATGGTCTCGCCGGTGCGGAAGTCGCGGAACGGGATGCCGAAGACGTTCCGCCGGATCACCTTCCGCTGGCTGAGCGTGAACCGCCGCGCGTCGAGTCGCAGGCCGGCGTCGCTGGGCAACTTGCTCGCGTTCATCGTCGCGTTGAGCATTTCCCAGTTTTCGAGGTCGAGCCGCCGGATCTCCTCGCCCTTGAGCCGAAACGGGTCGGGCGAGTTGGGCGTCGCCATTTCGAGATCGGCGCGCACCGCGATCGCACGGTTGCGCTCCACGTCGTAGAACACTTCCTCGGCCCTGAGGGTCTGGGTGACGGGCTTCTCGCGCGGCCCGTGGGTGGACCGGATGATGATGTTCCCGCCCATGTACACTTCGACTTCGGTCTTCCCGTCGCCGGCCGTGCGGAACCCGTCGCGGACGTTGTCCACGGCCATGCCGCGCACCCAGATGACGATGTCGTCGGCCGCGAACTCGGTCGCCTCGGTCCCGTCGAACGCGGCCACGTTCACCACCCACCCGCCGGTGAGGACGAACCGGCGCGAGCCGTCCGGCTGCACGGTGCTGTCGAGGTTGTTGGGGGTGCCGTACCGCCGCGCGAGGCGGATCTCGCGCGTCTTCGACTGCGGGACCGGGACGCGGCTCCCGTCCGGCAGGGTGAAGTCCGGCTCGAACGGTGCGCCGTTCGGGTCGCGGCGCGGCGGCTGGTACGCGGTGCGCGGCGGCACCGGCGGCGGCGGGGCCAGCGTGCCGTCCGCGGGCAGCGCCGCCGTGCCGCTGAACGGCTCGTCCAGCGCGGCCACGCGGCGCACCGGCTGCGCGCCCGCGTGGGGCGCGACCAGCGCGAGCGCTAGCACCGCCGCCGGCCCGATCCAAATTGGCCCCCGCCCGCTCCGCACGCGGCTCCTCCGGCCCGACTCTGAAGGTTGAAGGTCGCGGACTATAGGCAAGCCCGCGAATGAATCAAGCCGGACTCGGTGCGGGCTTGGTCGTTCGCCCCGGCTCTCGTATCCAATAGCGCAGTCCCCCCGCGCCCGCGGCCCGCATTGCCCCCAGAGGTCCCATGTCCACCCCCACCATTGCCGACCTCGCCCGCATGTTCGACCACTCGCTCCTTCAGCCCAACCTGACGGACGCGGACCTCGAGCGCGGGTGCCTGCTCGCGCGCGACCTCGGCGTCGCCTCGGTGTGCATCAAGCCCTACGGCGTGCGGCTCGCGGCCAAGCTCCTCGCCGGCAGCACGGTGCAGGCCAGCACGGTGATCGCGTTCCCGCACGGCGCGCACCTCACCGCGGTGAAGGTGTTCGAGGCCGAGCGCGCGATGGACGACGGCGCGACCGAACTCGACATGGTGGTGAACGTCGGCAAGGTGCTGAGCGGCGAGTGGAACTACGTGGCCCACGACGTCGCGGCCGTCGTGACCGCGGCGCACGCCCGCGGCGCGAAGGTGAAAGTGATCTTCGAGAACGCGTACCTCAAGGACGAACACAAGCGCGAGCTGTGCCGCATCTGCGGCGAGGTGCGGGCCGACTGGGTGAAGACCAGCACGGGGTACGCGGAGACCGGCGCGACCATCGAAGACTTGCGGCTGATGCGCGAGTACAGCCCGGCGTGGGTGCAGGTGAAGGCCGCGGGCGGGGTGCGCACGTTCGAACGCCTCATGGAAGTACGGGCGCTGGGCGTGTCGCGCGTCGGCGCGACCGCCACGAAAGCGATCCTCGACGACGCCCGCGCCAAGCTCGGCGCGTGACCTGGCGGCTCGGCACAAACCGCCCCGCCCGTGCGGGGTCCGTCAGGGTGTACCATGCGCGCGCATCGACCCACGGTCGCGGTCTCGGTCGGTCTGGTGGCACTCACGCTGTTCGCGTTCGGCGATCTGGTATGGGGCGGCCCCTACGAGTTCGTCAACTTCGACGACCCCGAGTACGTGGTGAACAACCCCAAAGTTCACGCGCCCCTTTCGATCAAGGGGGTGCGGCGCGCCCTCGCGAGTTCCGACGAGTACAACTGGATCCCGCTCACGTGGCTCTCGTTGCAGCTCGATTACCAGTTCCACGGGTTGAACCCGCGGGGCTACCACGTCACGAACGTCGCCCTCCACGCCGCGAACGCAGTGCTCCTGTTCCTCTTCCTGTACCGGGCCACGGGGCGGCGGTGGCCCGCCGCGGTGGTCGCCGCACTGTTCGCGGTTCACCCCCTGCGGGTCGAGTCGGTGGCGTGGGTGACGGAGCGGAAGGACGTGCTCTGCGGGTTCTTCTGGCTCCTCGCGCTTCACGCCTACCTGTGGTACGCGGCGCGCCCGGGGCGCGGGCGGTACCTCGCGGTCGCTGCCGCTTTCGGCCTCGCGTTGATGAGCAAGCCGATGGCGGTGACGCTGCCGTGCGTGCTGCTGCTTCTCGATTACTGGCCCCTGCGCCGCTGGTCCGGCGCGCCGGACGACCCGGACGCCGACCCGCGCCCGCCCGCGCGGACGGCGCGACAACTCCTGCTCGAAAAGGTGCCGCTGTTCCTGATGGTCGCCGGGGCCGCGCACCTCCAGACCCGCGCCGCCGCGCCGCTGGTAGCCGAGTCGCGCCAGCTCATTGCCCGCGAGACGCGGTGGCTCAACGCCCCCGTGAGCTACTTCGTGTACCTGCGCCAACTCGTTTGGCCCGCGGACCTCGCGGCGCTGTACCTGCACCCGCCCGCGGGCGTCGCGCGCGCCACCGCGGGCCTCGCGGCCGCGGCGCTGCTCGCGGTCACGCTCGCCGTCGTGTACGTGCGCCGCGCGCGCCCGTACCTGCTCGTCGGCTGGCTCTGGTTCCTCGGCACACTGGTGCCGGTGCTGGGCCTGATCCCGGTCGCGCGGCAGGCCCACGCGGACCGATTCACGTACCTGCCGCTGATCGGGGTGTTCGTCGCCGTGTGCTGGACCGCCGGCCGCGCGCGCGTCGGACTCGCGTTCGCGGGCGTTGCCGTGGCCGCGTGCGTGCTGGCGACGCAAGCCCAAGTGCGCCACTGGCGAAGCAGTTCGGCCCTCTGGGACCGAGCCGTGGCGGTCTCCGGCGGCGACCCGCGCTTACACGGGCTGGCGAGCGCGGCGTTCTTCAAGGAACAACGACTCGATGAGGCCCTGCGCCATGCCGACGCGATGCGCGCCGCGGCCCCCGACGACCCGGGTGCGGAACAGGCGCGCGCGGTCGTTCTCCTCGCGCTGGGGCGGCCCGAAGAGGCACTGGGGGCGATGGAGCGCCAAGCGGCGCTGGGGAAGGACTCGCCCGAACTGCGGAACGCGATGGCCCGCCTGCTGTGGCGGCTGGGGCGCATCCCCGAGTCGTACCGGGCCACCGCACTCGTCGCGGAGCGCGAGCCGGAGTGCCCCCCCGCGCAGCACTACTTCGGCCTCCAGCGCCAGCGCGAGGGGAAACTGGACGAGGCGGTACGACACCTCGCGCGCGCCGCGGAACTGGACCGCGACAACGCCCGCTACCACGCCGACCTTGCGCTCGCGCTCGCCGACGCGGGGAACGACATCGCCGCGGCCGAGCGGTATCAGGTGGCCGTGCGGTTACAGCCCAACTGGGCGGAGGTGAGTGCGGGGCTGGGGTGGCTCCTCGCCACCCACCCGGACCCGGCCCGGCGCGACGGCCCCGAGGCGGTGCGCTGGGGCCGGATCGCGTGCGCGCTGACCGAGAACAAGTACCCGCCGTGCCTCGAGGTACTGGCGGCGGCCCACGCCGAGGCGGGACAGTTCGAGCGCGCCGCCGAGGTCGCCGCCGCCGCCCGCGACATGGCCCGGGCCGCAGGCGACCGCGCGTTCGCGGAACAGATGGACGGGGCCATCAGGTCGTTCCACAAGCGCCAACCGATTCGCGCCCCGTGAGCGCCGGTCCCGTTCGCGTAACCCACGACCCGCGTTCCGCGGCTACCCGGCGCGGTACACGTACTCGCAGCCGGCGAGCGCGACCCTGTCGCCGTCGCTCAGCAGCACCCGCCGGGTCAGGCGCGCGCCGTTCACGTACGTCCCGTTGCGCGACTGCATGTCCTCGACGCACCATTCGCCCTTCACACACACGAATCGCGCGTGCCGGCGGTTGACCGTGTAGGGCGCGACCACCGCGCCAGTCAGCGCGACGTCGCGCCCCAGCACCATCACGGCGCCGGTCAGCGCGATGTCGGGCATCTCGGGTGCCGGGTCGCCCCGGTGCCCGTCGAGCCGGACGAAGTGGAGCGTCGCCATTCGCACCCCCTCAGGCGGTCTCGGTGCCGGCGCGCGGTGCGAGGACCATCGCGACCGTTTTCGCGATGCGCGTCGCGCGCGTCTGCGGCTTCTTGGCTTCAGCGATCCAGTTCAGGTACTCGCGCCGGTGCGACGGGGGCAGAGCCGCGAACGCCCGCGCCGCGGCCGGTACCGCTACGAGCGGCGCTGTGAGGTCGTCCGGCACTTCCGGCGCGCCGCGGTCCACAGTTCCCATCGCTCCGGTCTCCGTTTACGAATCGGCCTTCGGGTCGGTCTTCGTCCGCTTCGCGCGAAGGCCCTTCGCCTTGATCTTCGCGTCCAGCGCCTGAATCTCGGTCTTCAGCACGCGGTCGCCGAGGACTTCCAGTTCCGGGGCCGTTTCCACCGCGTAGGCCTGCATCGCGAGCTGCGTGGTCTGCTGGATGAACTCCTTGTCCTTGATGAACTCGCGGAGCCGCTGAACCAGTTGCTCCGTGCGGCGCTGCTGCTCCAATTCTTCTTGCTCGTCGGCCGCGGCGCGGCGCTCGTGAACGGCCGCGATCGCGCCCTCGCGTGCGGGGCCGAACGCGGTCCACCACGGTTCGGGCAGCAGCAGCGTCAGGGTCGCGGTCGGCCCCGACACCCAGACACGGTGCCCGCAGCACTGGCCGACGCGCGCCCGGTACGGGACGAGGTCCGGGGCGTACGTCGTCAGGTCCACCTCGACCGACTCTTCGCCGTTGTACTCTTCCATCGTCAGGTCGCCGGCGACGAACGTGCGGCTCGCGACGAACGCGCACTTGGCCCCGAGCGCGACCGCCGCGTGAACGAACCCGTCGAGGTCGCCGAGGTACCGGTAGCCCTGCGCCTCGTTCTCCCCGATGCCGCCCTCCACGACAATCGGGAACAGGCCGCCCGCGGTCAGCACGTGGGTCAGGTCGCCTTGCGTCATGATGAAGCTCGCGTGGAGAGTGGCGTCGTGCCCCGATGCTATCGCCGGGCGCGCGCGACTACAAGCGCCGCGCGAATCTGGTATCCTCTCTTCACCTTCCCCGAGGCCAACCCATGCACCCCGCGTACGCGCTCTCCGACGCCGCCGCCGTGTTCAGCCCGGCGCTCGTGTTCTTCCCCGAACTGATCCGCCAGAACATCCGTCGCGTGGTCGAGATGGCCGGCTCAGCGGCCCGGCTTCGCCCGCACGTAAAGACCCACAAGACGCGCGAGATCGTGCAACTGCTCCTCGACGCCGGCGTGACCAAGCACAAGTGCGCCACCATCGCCGAAGCGGAGATGCTGGCGGCGGTCGGCGCGCCGGACGTGCTCGTCGCGTACCCGCTGGTGGGGCCGAACGTGGCACGGTTCGCGCAGCTCGTGCGCAAGTTCCCCGGTACGCAGTTCTCCGCGCTCATCGACCACCCGGACGCGGCCCGTGCGTTTTCCGCGGGGCTGAGCGCGGCCGGCGTGCGCGCGTGCGCGGTCCTCGATCTCGACGTGGGACAGCACCGAACGGGCATCGCGGTGGGCGACGGCGCGCTGGCGCTTTACGAACTGGCCGCGACGCTCCCCGGCCTGACGCTCAACGGGTTCCAACTGTACGACGGGCACAACAACCAGGCCGACCGGGCCGAGCGCGAAGCGGCCGTGCGCGCGTTCCTCGCCCCGGTTCTCGACCTGCGCGCGCGGGCCGAGGCGAAAGGGCTGCCGGTGCCGCGCCTCGTGTGCGGTGGCACGCCGAGCTTCCCGGTGTACGCCGCGATGACCGACGTGCCGGGCGTCGAGTGCTCGCCGGGCACGTTCGTGCTGCACGACGCCGGGTACGGGCCGAAGTACACCGACCTGAGCGGCATCACCCCGGCCGCGGTGCTGGTCACGCGCGTGGTCAGCCGCCCGACCGCGGACCGCGTCACGCTCGACCTCGGCAACAAGTCGGTGGCCGCGGACCCGCTGTTGGAAAAGCGCGTCACGCTGCTCGACTTCCCCGCGTACAAGACCGTGGGGCACAACGAGGAACACTTGATCGTGGAGACCGCGGGCGCGAGCGCGTACAAGCCCGGTGACGTGGTGTACGCGCTGCCGGGTCACATCTGCCCGACGGTGGCGCTGCACAAAGAGGCGCTCGTGGCCGAAGGCGGGAAGATCGTCGGCCGCTGGAGCGTCGCCTCGCGAGACCGCGTGCTGAGTGTGTGAGTGGCGCTAAAACTCGAGTGGCTCGTGCCACGCGGCCGGCACGACGAACACCTTACCGTCGCCGATGCGCCCGGTGCGGGCGACCTTCGGCACCGCGTCGCGCAGGGCCGCGGCCTGCTCGTCGGTCGCCCAAACGGTGATCTCCACTTTGGGCAGGTACGCGGCGCTGTACTCGGACCCGCGGTAGCGGTCGAGGTAGCCCTTCTGCCGTCCGTACCCCTTGGCCTCGCGCACCGCGCACGCGGTCACGCCGAGTTCGGCGATCGCGCGGAGCACGGCCTCCGCGCGGAACGGCTTCACCACAATTGTCAGTTGCTTCATCGCGTCACCTTATAGCGCGTGAACCCAGCCGCGTGGGGCGAGCGGGGCGCGCGCGCCGCCCGTTTCGAGCCACAGCCCCGCAGGTACGCACTCGCCGATCTTCACCAACCCCGGAACCGGCGGGGCCGCGAGCAGCCGCGCGCCGTCCGCGGGCGACACCGCGAACACCAGTTCGAAGTCTTCGCCGTCGCCCAGCGCGTGATCGAGTGCCGTCTTGCCCGACGTGCGGCTCAGGGCGCGCGCCGCGTCGGAAACCGGCACGGCCTCCGCGACCAACACGGCCCCGCAGCGGCTCTCTTCGCAAATGTGGTTCAGGTCCGCGGCCAGCCCGTCGCTGATGTCGATCATGGCCCGCAGTTCGACCGCGGCGCACAGCGCCTGCGCCTCGCGCACGCGCGGGGTGAAGTCGAGGTGGCGGCCGAGGATGCTGCCGCCGAGCGGCCCGGTCACGAACAGCCAGTCGCCGGGGCGCGCCCCGGCCCGCGTGACCGCGCCGCGCTCGGGCGCGTCGCCGAGGGCCGTGACCGAGATCACGAGCTTCCCGTCCCAACTGTTGGTGTCGCCGCCGACGAGCGCGACGCCGAAGGCGTCGGCCACGTCGCGTAGGCCGAGGTACAGCTCGCGGGCAAGGTCGTCGCCTTTTGGCAGCGCCACGCTGACGACGGCGGCGCGCGGGGTGCCCGCCATCGCCGCGATGTCGCTCAGGTTCACGGCCATTGCCTTGCGCCCGGCGCGGCGCGGGCCGATCTCGCTCAGGACGAAGTCGGTGCCCTCCATCAGCATGTCGGTGGTGACGAGCAGCGGGCGCGCGGGCGGGACCAGCACGGCACAGTCGTCGCCGGGGCCGATCACGACGCGCGCGTCGTGCGGCGTCCGGTCGCGCAGCCACGCGATGTACTCGAACTCACCGGGCATCGCAGGTTCCCCTTCCGGTCCAGTTTATCCGCTTCGCCTTGTCGCGCCTCGTCCGGTTGGTGTAAGAAGGCGGCCCAACGGAGTGTGAGGGGCGCATGGACGTGGCGCGCGGAACGCGAACGGCGCTGGCTCTGCGGGTGCGTGGGCTGCTGCCGCGGCGCGCGCCGGCCCGCGCCGCCGGGTTCGCGCTCGCGGCACTCGCCGTGTTCGCGCTGGGCGAACTGTACCTGCGCGTCGCGCCGCCGGGCGACATCGCCCCGTACTTGGCCGACCACGACCGCCCCGGTCCGTTCCGCGCCGACCCGGAGTTCGGCGTGCAGTACACGTCGCTCGAGGCGCTCGCGGCGGACAACGCCGAGCGGTTCGAGCCGTACCGCCCGCTGTTCAACAACCCCGGCCCGCGCGTGTGGGCGTACTTCGGGACCTCGTTCGCGCACGCGCCGGGGATGCTCGCCGATCACACCCGCGGGTACGTGCCGCAGCGCGTCACGTTCAACTTGGGCCGCAACGAGCCGTACCCGGTGCGGCTCGCGCAGATCGCGCTGCTGCTCGACGGCGGGCTGAAGCCGGAGCGCGTGTTCCTCGTTACGATCCCGATGGACAGTCTCGCGTTCGTGCAGCACGGCCTCGACCAGTACCGGGCCACGCCGAGCGGGGCGCTGGCGTACGCGCCCCGCATGCCCGCGGTCGGCGGCGCGCTGGTGCGCAACAGTCGGCTCGCGCTTAAGGGGTGGACGCGCACGCGGCTGCACCTGAACCGCCCGTTTTATCACTCGACGGCGATCAACACCCGCACGGACCCGGCGTCGCGCGCCGACCTGCGCACCGTGTTCGGGCACCTCGCGGCCCGGTGCGCGCGCCACGGCGTGCCGGTCACGGTGGTGTTGCTGCCCAGCCACGAGCAGGTGCTGCGCGGGGCGGGCACCGCGGCACAGGAGACATTCGCGGAGGAGGCCCGCGCGGTCGGGTTCGACGTGTGCGACGTGACCCCGGCGTTCCGAAAGTGGCCGGATCGGGCGGCCCTGTTCATGCCCGACAAGCACTTCTCCGACACCGGCAACCGGTTGCTGCTGGCGGAAATGATCGCGCACCTGAAGGCCACCGACCCCCGCGCCGCCGACCTGCCGGAAATGAAACCGTGAGGACGCGGCCCCGGGACCGCGGGCGTCCCGCCCGCTGCTGATTCTGTGTTGGCGCACTGCGATTCTTCGCAAAGCTCCAACAAGTGCGTAGCAGCGGGCGGGACGCCCGCGGTCCCAGCTTAAAGCCAAAGCAGCGGGCGGGACGCCCGCGGTCCCGGGAGTGTATCCGTGAGCTTCGAGCAGAAGCCGTTCCTGATTCTGTTCGTCGTGGTGTTCGTGGGCTGGTGCGTTGTGCGCCGGCACGAGCGCGGTACGGTCGCGCTGTTACTCGGCGCGAGCCTGCTGTTCTACGCGCACAATCACTGGTTCCTGCTCCCGATCCTGCTCGCGTACTGCGTCTCGAACTGGTTCGTCGCGCTCCGCGTCGAGCGGTCGGCGCGGCCGCGCGGGTGGCTCTGGGTCGGCGTCGGGTTCAACTTGCTCGTGCTGTGTTACTACAAGTACACGCCGCTGTTGCTTCAGTCGTTCGTGGACGTGCCGGCGGGCGCGTTCGAGAAGTGGAGCATCCCCTACGGCATCTCGTTCTACGCCTTCACCGGCATCGCCTACATGGTGGACGTGTACCGCAAGACCACGCCCGCGGAGGCGAACTTCTGGCGGTACGCGCTGTCGGCGTGCTTCTTCCCGCACCTCGTGGCCGGGCCGATCCTGCGGCCCAGTGAGTTCCTCGACAAGTGCCGACCGGGGCAACTGCCCACCGAGCCGGACGCGCCCGGCGAGGCGCTGTGGCTGATCGCGCGCGGGTTCTTCAAGAAGCTCGTCGTCGCGGACCGCATCGGAGTCACGATCGACCCGTTCTTCGCGCACGTCAACGACCCCACGACGGCGGGCGTGTGGGCGCTGCCGTACGTGTGGCTGTACGCGCTCCAAATCTACTTCGACTTCTCCGCGTACACCGACATGGCGCGCGGGATCGGGATGCTGTTCGGGTACCGCTGGCCGGAGAACTTCGACCGCCCGTACCTCGCGGCCAGTGTGACGGACTTCTGGCGGCGCTGGCACATCACGCTGTCGCGGTTCCTGCGCGACTACCTGTACATCGCGCTCGGCGGCAACCGCCGCGGCACGGTCCGCACGTACCTGAATCTGATGCTGACTATGCTGTTGGGCGGGCTGTGGCACGGGGCGAGTTGGGCGTTCCTCGTGTGGGGCGGGCTGCACGGCACGTTCCTGATCCTGCACCGGCTCTGGTCCGGGAGCGCACCCGAGCGGTGGCTGAGCGCGCGCGAAGGGCTCTCTCGCGCGCTCTGGCATGTCTTCGCCGTGGCGCTTACGTTCCATTGCGTGTGCCTCGCGTGGTGCTTCTTCCGGCTGACGCGGTTCGCGGACAGCGTGGCGTGCGTGCGCAAGTGGGTGGAGTGCGACGCGAACAAGATGTGGACCGGCCCGTGGACGGACCCGGCCGTGTGGCTGGCGCTGGCGCTGTATCTGGCGCTGACGTGGGCGGCGACCGCGGTGCGCGGCGCGGGCGGGTACGCGGCCGGCGCGGTGTGGGGCGTGCGGTTCGCCACCCTCGCGCTGGCCGCACTGCTGGCCCCGGTCGGGGCCAACGCCGCGTTCATTTACTTCCAGTTCTGAGCCGCGTGCGGATGGAATGTTAGGTCGCGGTCGAGCGGCGCTTCGCCGCGAGGCCCGACGTCCAGAGAGTTGTGCGTATCTGCCGAAGGCGGTCTTCTGTAGCCGGCCTCAATGAGGTCGGCTACAGAAGACCGCCCCGGCCTCGCAGAGACCGGCTACAGATAGCGGGATACGCATTGCGCGCCGGCCGTCGGGCCTCGCTCGCATAGCCTCGCTCGACCGCGACCTACACGAACTGCGTCTCACGGCCCCGCCCGGCGCTCCGCGGCCGGCGGTTCGCCCTCGGGTGGCGGCTTCGGGCCGTCGCCGCGGATCAGCGCGACCGCAGCCACGATGAGCAGGAACGCCACACCGGTTCTCCACGTCGGGACTTCCTTCAGGTAGAAGTAGGCGAACACTGCGAACACGCTCAGCGAGATTACCTCTTGGAAGACCTTGAGTTGCGTGGCCGTGAAGTGCCCGTGGCCGAGGCGGTTGGCCGGCACTTGCAGCGCGTACTCCGGCAGCGCGATGAGCCAGCTCGCCATGATCGTCGTGAACAGCGCGACGTGCTTGTACTTGAGGTGGCCGTACCACGCGACGGTCATGAACGTGTTCGACGCCACCAGCAGCAGAACGACGGTAAGGGTGGTGCGCATGGGTGTCTGTGTGTGAAAGAAGCTCAGGGCGCGCCCTGAGCTTCGTAGAGTGTTCGTTTGCCTTCGTTAGCCGCGAGCCGCAGGTGAGCGCGGCGCGAACCGTGTTACTTCGGCGCGACCGGCGTGATGGTGATCTGGGCCTTGGGCTTCATCTGCGCGATGACGGCCTCGCGCAGGCGCATGGCGTACAGGATCTTCACGTCGTCCTTGACCTGCTCGAACTTCTTCGGCTGGCCCTGCCGCCGCTGGGTGACGAGGATCAGGTGGTACCCGAACTCGGTGGCGACCACGTCGGACATCTCGAACTGCTTGAGCGCGAACGCGGCCTTGGCGAACGGCTCCACCATCGCCCCGGCGCGGGGGAAGAAGTTCAGGTCGCCGCCGTCCTTCTTGGACGGGCACACCGAGTACTCCTTGGCGTAGGCCGCGAACAGTTCGTCGGTCTTGTTCGCTTTCGCCTGCTCCTTGGCGAGCGCGTCGGCGGTCGGCGGGAGCGCGGCCACGGCCTTCGCCGCTTCTTGCTCCACCACCTGCTTGATGCCGCGGAGCTTCTGGGCCGCGTCCTTCTGCTTGGCCTCGTCCGCGCCGGGCGTCATGAGGATGTGGCGGGCGCGGACCACGGTGCCGTCGAACACGTCCGGGCTGCTGTCGAACAGTTGCTTCAGGGCCGCGTCGGTGGACTGCTGTTGGACGAACTTCTCCCACTTCATCTGGGCCGACACCTCGGTGCGGAACTCGGGCTCGGTCAGCATCATCGACTCGAGTTCCTTGGCGTAGTCTTTCGGCGCGGGCTTGCCCGTGACCGGGTCTTTGGCCTCGGCCAGTTCCTTCTTCAGGTCGGCGATGAGCTTGTCCACGTCCTTCTCGTCCACCGCGACCTTGAGCGCGGTGAGGTACTGGTCGATGAGGGCGTTCTCGATCAGGTGCGTGAGGATCTCTTTGCGGGCGGCGTCGCGGTGGGCCTCCGGGAACTGGCGCAGCGCGCGGTATACGGCCACTTCGAGAATGGCCTGCGTGTTCACGTTGGCGGCGGTGCCGGTGGGCCGCACCTCGGGCTTCGGCGCGGGCGGGGTGACCGGGGGCGCGAGCGGCGCGCCCCCGGGCGGCTGGGCGGTCGCGGTCGAAACCAGCGCCGCGCCGAGGATCAGGGCCGCGGCCCCGCGGGTCAACTTGCGCATCACGGACGTCCTCCATCGGATCGGGCACCGGCGAATGTGTCCCCCACGCGCGGCGACCCGTTGCAAAGGACGCGGTGATACCGTGGGCCGCGCCGGTGTCAAGAGGACCTGCGCGCGGAACGCGCCCGCGGCGGTCGCCCGAATCGCCCCATTTTCGCGCAAGCCCCGCGCCCGAGCGTGTTCCGGTACGGATACAATCCTCCGCACCGGCGCGCGCCTGCGCCGCCCACGAGGTTCCCCCATGTCACGGTTCCGATTCGGCGCGGGCTGCGCCCTGTTGCTCGCATTTGCGGCGCTCGCCAGCGCCCAACCCGGCAAGCCGCCCGGCGTGATCCAGTTCAAGCAGTTCGGGGCCACCCCCGACCAGTTCTGGCAGTCGTCGCTGACCCGCTGGACCGGGCAACTGGCCCTCGACCTCGAAACGATCAAGGCGGACGTGGCCCGCGCGAACTTGGCCGCCGTGAACCGAGCCGCGGTGAACGTTCAGATCGAGAACTCGATCCTCCAGAACGCGGAACTGGACCAGATCATCCGCCGCGGGCAGAAGGACAAGGCGTTCGCCGCGTTCGCGGACGTGGAAAAGGCGCTGACCGGGCTGCACCTCGTGCTGAGCCAGAACCCGACGGCGCGGGTGGCCGCGGCGGGCGCGCTGTCGCGCGCGGACACCGCGTACCAGCAACTCGCGGCGGCCCTCGGTACTGGCGACAACGACCCCGCGCGCCTCAAGCGCCGCCTGATCCGGCTGACCGAGGCGATCGACGACAACGCGGAAGAACTGCGGAGCCTGCTCAACGACCTGACGGCCCACGACCGGAACCTCGATCGCACGCTCGCCCTCTACGCGCGAGAGCCGCGGCTGATGGCCCGGCGCGTGCGCGACGACGCCGACGCCGATCTCATCAAGCGCACCTACGAGGCGATGGTGGCGCGCTGGGCCGACGCGACCGCGCTCCTCGGCCGCGCGCGCCAGTTGCCCCAAGCGGTGCTGGCGCAGGCCCAGAAGGTGGACGGCCTGCACCGGCGGCTGGGCACGGTGTTGAACCTGCCGGCGTACCCGAACAACGGCAACCCGCCGCCGCTCCTCCCGCCGGCCGGGAAGCACCTCGCGTTCGCGGTCGGGGCCGGCGACGGCGGCGCGCCGCGCGTGACCGTGTTCGCCAGCGAGAAGGGCGACGTGGCGTACACGTTCTTCGCCTACGACAAGAACTTCGACTGCGGGGCGCGCGTGGACATGGCCGACCTCAACGGCGACGGCGTGCCCGACCTGATCGTCGCGCCCGGCCCGTCGCGGACCGTGGGCGGGCTCCCGGTGCGCGTGTACGACGGGCGCGACCGCAACCTGCTCGTCGAGTTCGTGCCGTTCGCGGCGTGGAAGGGTGGGCTGCACGTCGCCGGCCTCGACCTGATGCGCGACGGCCGCTCCGTCATCGCCGTGAACGCCGAGGGCACGCAGCACATCAAGGTGTTCGACCTCGCGCAGGGGAAGGAGATCGACAGCTTCTTCGCCCACGACCAGAAGGTGCCCGGCGGGGTGCGCATCGCGTGGGGCGACGTGAACGGCGACGGCCTCCCCGACCTCATCACCGCGAACGGGCCGAGCAACGTGACCACAACGGTGAAGGTGTTCAGCGGGAAGAACCGCGACGTCCTCGCCGAGTTCCCGGCGGTGGACGCGAAGTACCGCGGCGGGGCGTTCGTGGCCGCGGCCGACCTCACCGGCAACGGCCGCGCGAACCCGGTCGTGGGGTTGGACGCCGGCACCGTGCCGCTGGCGCGCGTGTTCGACGACAAGGGGAAGGTGCTGGCCGAGTGGCTGGCGTTCGACGAGCGGTTCCGCGGCGGGGTGCGCGTGGCCGTGAGCGCGAACAACAACGTCGTGGCCGGGCCGGGGCCGGGCGCGAAGAACAGCCCGGTGCGCCTGTTCCACACCGGGCGGCTGAAGAACCCCCCGATCGAGATCGTGCCGTTCGTCGGGTTCGATGGCGGCGTCAACGTCGGCGGGCGCTAACCCGTGCGGGCGTACTTGGCCGCGATCGCGCGGGCCGTGCGCAGGCCGTCGACGGCCGCGCTCACGATGCCGCCCGCGTACCCGGCCCCTTCGCCCACCGGGTACAGGCCCGGCACGCCGGGCGACTCGCGCGAGTCGGTGTCGCGGTCGATGCGCACCGGCGAACTGCCGCGCGCCTCGGGGCCGGTCAGCACCGCGTCCGCGAGGAACCGCCCGTGCCAGCGGCGGTCCATCTGCGGTAAGCCGTGCGCGACGGCGTCCGCCACGACGGGCGGCAGCACTTCGCGCAGGTCGGTCGGCACCACGCCACGCGGGTAGCTGCACGCGGGCGCGGCGCGCGCGGGCGAGCGGCGCACGAAGTCGCTCGCCCGCTGCGCCGGGCACCTGTACTCCCGCCCGCCGCCCAACTCGAACGCACGCGCCTCATACTTTTCTTGCAGGCGCATCCCGGCCAGCACGTCGGTTCCCTCGAAGTGTTCCACCGGCACCGTTACCACGAGGCCGCTGTTGGCGTACTCCGAGTCGCGCTTGCTCAGGCTCATGCCGTTGGTGGCGAAGTAGCCGTCTTGCGACACGCTCGGAATGATGTACCCGCCGGCGCACATGCAGAACGTGAACAGGTCGTGCCGGCCGCTCGCGACCAGCGAGTAATCGGCGTTGCCCAACAGTTCTTCGTACCGCTCGTGGCGCGGGCCGAACTGCACCGCGTTCACCACGTCCTGCTTGTGTTCGATGCGCACCCCGAACTGGAACGGCTTGGGCGACATCGGCACGCCCCGGGCCGCGAGCATCCGATAGGTGTCGCGCGCGCTGTGGCCGATGGCGAGCACCACGACGGACGCCGGCACGAACCCGCCGGAGGTGTTTACGCCCGTGAGCCGGCCGTCGGCGCGTTGCACGTCTTCGACGCGCGTGAGGAACCGCACCTCGCCGCCGAGGTCTTCGATGCGCTGGCGGATGGCCTTCACGACCGCGGGCAGGCGGTTGCTGCCGAGGTGCGGGCGGTGGTAGTAAAGGATGCTGGGCTTGCCCGGCTGCTGGCCCTTGCACTCCGCGAACAGTTCGAGGACGCGGAGCACGTCCGGCCCGGTGCCACGGCAGGTCAGCTTCCCGTCAGAGAACGTGCCCGCGCCGCCCTCGCCGAACAGGTAGTTGCTCTCTGGGTGGAACGGACCGCCGCCGTCGAAGGTCTTCACGTCGCGGATGCGGTCGCTCACCTTCGTGCCGCGCTCGAGCACGATGGGCTTGTAGCCGAGCTGCGCGAGGAAGTACGCGCACACGAGGCCGCCCGGCCCGGACCCGATCACAACCGGGCGGTGGGGCAGGGGGGTTCGGCCCGTCGCTTCCAGCGCGAAGGGCGGTTCCTCGTGCAGTTCGACGTGTTCGCTCCCGCGGGCGCGCGCGACGACCGCGCCTTCGTTGCCCTGAAGGTTGACGTCGAAGTTGTAGACGAAGCGGAGTTGGCGCTTGTCGCGCAGGTCGAGGGCCTTGCGGACGATGCGCCAGTGCGCGAGGTCGGCGGGCGACACGCCGAGCGCGCGGGCGAGGTGCGCGGGTAGGGCCGCTTCCGGTTCTTCGACCGCCAACCGCAAATTAGAAACGCGAATCGCCATGACCGCATTCTAGCGGGCCGCGCGCGGGCATAATATACTGGCGGAACACTCTGCTCGAATACCGCTTCCGCCCGCGTCAAACTCCCGGTCGAGGCTCTCCCAATGTCGCGAGTTTTCGCGCCCGTCGTCGCACTGTTAACCGCCGCGCTGGTCGCCCCGCTGCCGACGCGGGCCGCGCCGGACGCGCCCGCGCCCGCGAGAGCCGCGCAACCGCCCGCGAAGGCGAACGCCAGCGGGATCGAGTACAACCGCGACATCCGCCCGATCCTCGCGGAGAACTGCTTCGCGTGCCACGGCCCGGACAGCGCCGCGCGCAAAGCCAGTTTGCGGCTCGACCAGCGCGACGCCGCGGTCGAAGCGAAGGCCATCGTGCCCGGCAAAGTGTCCGAGAGCGAACTGATTCGCCGCATCATCGCCGACGCCGGCGATAAGGAACTGATGCCGCCGGTGAAGAGCAACAAGAAGCTCAAGCCGGAACAGATCGCGCTCTTGAAGAAGTGGGTCGAGAGCGGGGCCGAATACCAAGCGCACTGGTCGTTCCTCGCGCCGACGCGCCCGAAGCCCCCGGAGGTGAAGGACAAGGCGTGGGTGCGGAACCCCATCGATAACTTCGTGCTGGCAAAGCTGGAAGCGGCCGGGCTGAAGCCCGCGCCCGAGGCCGACCGGCGCGCGCTCGCGCGGCGGCTCGCCTTCGACCTGACGGGCCTGCCCCCGGACCCGGCCGACGTGGAGGCGCTCGTTACCGACAAGACCGAGATGTGGTACGAGAAGTACGTCGAGAAGTTACTCGCGACCGACCAGTGGGGCGAGCACCGCGCGCGGCACTGGCTCGACTACGCCCGCTACGGCGACACGCACGGCATCCACATCGACAACTTCCGCGAAATCTGGGCCTACCGCGACTGGGTGATCGGCGCGTTCAACAAGAACCAGCCGTTCGACCAGTTCACCACCGAGCAGCTCGCGGGCGACCTGCTGCCGAACCCGACGCTGGACCAGCGGGTCGCGACCGGGTTCAACCGCTGCAACATCACGACCAGCGAGGGCGGGGCGATCGACGACGAGTACTACGCGCTGTACGCCCGCGACCGCACCGAGACCACGTCGCTGGTGTGGATGGGCCTGACGACCGGGTGCGCGGTGTGCCACGACCACAAGTACGACCCGGTTTCGCAGAAGGACTTTTACGCGCTGTCGGCGTTCTTCAACAACACGACGCAGAAGGCGATGGACGGGAACGTGCGGAACACGCCGCCGGTGATCCCGGTGCCGCGCGCCGCCGACCGCCCGCGGTTCGACGCCATCACGAAGGAGATCGAGAAGCTGCGCGCCGAGGCGACCGCGCGCCGCGCCGCGGCCCAGCCGGAGTTCGAGAAGTGGCTGAAGACCGCGACCGCGGCGAGCGTGTTCGCCAAGAACCCGCGCGCCGGGTTGCACCTGCACGCCCCGCTGAACGAGGGCGTCGGCACCGACGCGCATTACGCCTTCGACGGCCAAGTGCGGAAGGCCGCGTTCGGCGACGCCTTCGGCTGGGCGGCCGGGCCGCGCGGCGGGAAGGCGTTCGCCGTGCAGACGAAGGGCGCGGGCCCCGCGCCGACGGTCCCCGAGGCCGGCGACTTCGACACCAAGCAGGCCTTCACCGCGAGCGCGTGGGTGAAGCTGACGCGCAACAACATGATCGGCGCGATCGTGGCCCGCATGGACCCGAAGAACAAGTTCCGCGGCTGGGACCTGTGGGTCGAGGGGAACAAGATCGGCGCGCACGTGTTGAGCGCGTTCCCGGACGACGCGCTGAAGGTAGTGAGCAACACCGCGGTGCCCACGAACCAGTGGGTCCACGTCGCGCTCGCCTACGACGGCGGCGCGAAGAAGGAGGGGCTGGCGATCTACGTGAACGGCCGGCCGCAGGGCACCGTACCGCAGTACGACGTGCTCAAGGGCACGATCCGCACCGAGGTGCCGCTGCACATCGGCCAGCGCGGGAACGGCGAGGGGCGGTTGGCCGGCGCGCACATCGAGGACGTGCGCCTCTACGACCGCAAGCTGACCGCGGCCGAGATCGACCAACTGGGGCGCTACGGCGCGACCGCGGACGCGCTCGCCAAGCCCGCGGCCCAGCGCACCCCGGCCGAGACCGAGGCCGCGTTGGGCTGGTGGCTCAACACCTTCGACCAGCCCACGCGCGACCTCGAAACGAAGGTCGCCGCGCTCCAAGAGGAAGAGGCCGCGATCAAGGGCCGCGGCACCATCGCCCACGTCATGAACGAGAACCCCGGCCCGGCGCAGGCCCACCTGTTGTTCCGCGGCGACTACGACAAGAAGCGCGACCTGTTGAAGGCCGACACGCCGAAGGCCATGCCGCCGATGCCCGCGAGCGCCCCGCGCAACCGCCTCGGCCTTGCGCAGTGGCTGCTCGCGAAGGACCACCCGCTGACGGCGCGCGTCACCGTGAACCGCTTCTGGCAAGAGGTGTTCGGTACCGGCCTCGTGCGCACCAGCGGCGACTTCGGCATCGCCGGCGAGCTGCCGAGCCACCCCGAACTGCTCGACTGGATGGCGGTCGAGTTCCGCGACCCGACGCCGGGCCTGTGCTGCGCCGACCCGAAGCCGTGGGACATCAAACAGTTCTTCCGGCTGATCGTGACGAGCGCGACGTACCGGCAGGCCGCGGTCGCGACCCCGGAGAAACTGGATAAGGACCGCGACAACCGGCTGATGAGTCGCGGCCCGCGGTTCCGCATGGACGCGGAGATGATCCGCGACAACGCGCTCGCGGTGAGCGGGCTGCTGGTGCGCAAGATCGGCGGGCCGAGCGTGAAGCCGTACCAGCCGGACGGCGTGTGGGAGGCGGTCGCGATGATCGGCTCGGACACGCGCGACTACCGGCGAGACACCGGCGAGAACCTGTACCGGCGAAGCATGTACACGTTCTGGAAGCGGAGCGCGCCGCCGGCCGCGATGGAGGTGCTGAACGCCCCGGCCCGCGAGCTGTGTACGGTGCGCCGGGACCGCACCAACACCCCGCTGGCCGCGCTGCTCACGCTCAACGACGTGCAGTTCGTGGAAGCGGCCCGCGTGTTCGCGGAGAAGGTGATCGCCAGTGCCCCCGAGGACGACAAGCGCCTCGGCTTCCTCGCGGGCCGCTTGCTCGCGCGCCCGTTCCGCGCGGAAGAACTCGCCATCATCAAGGACGGTCTGAAGAACCTGCGGGCGCACTACACGGCGAAACCGGACGAGGCAAAGAAGCTGATCGCCTTCGGTGAGTCGAAGCCCGACCCGAAGTTGGACGCGACCGAACTGGCCGCGTGGACCATGCTCGCCAACCAACTGCTGAACCTCGACGAGGTGCTGAACAAGTAGGCCGATCCGAACGTGAAGTCGCCATTTGCGACCTCACGTTCACGGGCAACCGCTAAACGCTTTGCGACTCCGAGTTGCGTCACCACACACCACAAGGCTCCCTCATGAACCTCTTCGATAACCCGCACGCCCTCGAACTGACCCGGCGGCACTTCTTCGCCTCGTCCGGCGTGTCGCTGGGCGCGATGGCGCTCGCCAGCCTCACCGGGCACGGGGCCGACGGCGCGCCGATGCCGCGCGGCGGCCCCACCACCGACACCGGCCACGGGGCCGCGCTCCCCAAGACGCACTTCCCCACCAAGTGCAAGAGCGTCATCTACCTGCACTGCGTCGGCGGCCCGGCCCAGATGGACCTGTACGACTACAAGCCCAAGATGATGGCGCAGGCCGAGAAGAACCTGCCCGAGTCGATCCGCATGGGGCAGCGGCTCACCACCATGACCGCGTTCCAGCCCAACTTCCCGGTCGCGCCGAGCAAGTACAAGTTCGCGCAGAAGGGTAAGTGCGGGATGTGGATGAACGACGAACTGCTGCCGTACACCGCGAAAATGGCCGACGACATGGTGTTCGTCCGCTCGATGCACACCGAGGCCATCAACCACGAGCCGGCCATTACCCACATGCAGACCGGGAACATGGTCACCGGCCGGCCGTGCCTCGGCGCGTGGACCAGCTACGGCCTCGGCTCGCTCAACAAGAACCTGCCCACGTTCGTCGTCATGGTCGCCAAGCCCAGTAACCAAGACCAAGTGCAGGCCATTTCCGCCCGGCTGTGGCAGTCCGGGTACCTGCCGGGGGAGCACGCGGCCGTGAGCTTCCGCGCCGCCAACGACCCGATCCTGTTCATCAACAACCCGCCCGGCGTGTCCGACGAGGTGCGCCGTACCACCCTCGACGGCCTCAACAAGCTGAACCAACTCGGCCACGCCCGGACCGGCGACCCGGAAACGCAGACCCGCATCGCCCAGTACGAGATGGCGTACCGGATGCAGGCCAGCGTGCCCGAACTGGCCGACCTCGCGAAGGAGCCGCAGAACGTGCTCGACCTGTACGGCCCGGACGTGAAGAAGTCCGGCAGCTTCGCCCACACCGCCCTCACCGCGCGGCGGCTCGTCGAGCGCGGGGTCCGGTTCGTGCAGGTGTACCACAACAACTGGGACCACCACGGGAACCTGACCGGGCGCATGAAGGACCAGTGCCGCGACGTGGACCAGCCGTGCTGGGGCCTCGTGCAGGACCTCAAGCGGCTCGGCCTGTTCGACAGTACGCTCATCATCTGGGGCGGCGAGTTCGGGCGCACGATCTACAGTCAGGGCGGCATCCAGAAGGACAAGAACGGGATCGTCAACTACGGTCGCGACCACCACCCGCGGTGTTTCACGATGTGGATGGCCGGGGGCGGCTCGAAGGGCGGCACCATCTACGGCGAGACCGACGACTACAGCTACAACATCGTCAAAGACCCGGTCCACGTGCGCGACCTGCACGCCACGATCTTGCGGCTGCTCGGCATCGACCACGACAAGTTCAGTTACCGCTATCAGGGGTTGGACAACAAGCTCGTGGGCGTCGAGAAGGCCCACGTCATTAAGGAGCTGATCGCGTGAGTACCGCGCCCGAAGTGAAATCCCTGTACGAGCGGCTCGGCGGGGTGTACGCCGTCGCCGCCGTCGTGGACGACTTCATCGACCGGATCATGGACGACCCGAAGCTGAACGCGAACCCCAAGGTGGACGAGGCGCACCACCGCGTCTCGCGCGCCGGGTTCAAGTACCTCGTCACGGAGATGGTGTGCTGGGCGACCGGCGGGCCGCAGAAGTACACCGGCAAGACGATGCGCGACTCGCACGCCCACCTCGACATCACCGAGGGCGAGTGGCAGGTGTTCCTCGCCGACCTGACCGCGACCTTTGACACGTTCGGGGTGCCGGCCGCGGAGCGCGCGGAACTGTTCGCCATCGTGGAGAGCACGAAGGGCGACATCGTCACGAAGGGGTGAGGGGGAGGCCGGCTCCAGAAGGCACAACCGCGCGCGGGCCGCACCCGGAGGTGCGGCCCGCGCGCGGTTCGGTCGTTCCGGACGCGCTCAGGTGCGCGGCATGCTGGCGGCCTTGCGGATCGCGTTCTTGCGGCGGGCCTCCTTGCGGCGGCGGGCCTCGCACGGCTTCTCGTAGTACTCGTGCGCGCGCAGCTCGCCCTTCATGCCGCTGCGCTCGATCAACTTCTTGAACCGCCGGAGAGCGGCACCAATCGGTTCCCGCTCGTGAACGCGCATCCGCAGACCCATTCGGACTCCCGTGAAGCGAGCCGGCGCGCGGCTCTGTGGTTAGAGGGTACCTGCCACTATAGAAGGCCCGCGGCCCGGTGGACAGCCGGGCCGCGCGAAATCCCCCCTGCCGGCCTTACGCCATCGGCAGCGGCTTGCCCTGCACGCTCTTGATCCCGTCCCGCTTGATCGACTTCACCTTCCAGCGGAACCCGTCGCGCAGGTCCTTTGTGCCGAACCCGCTCACGCTCAGGTCGCCGTCCTTCACGTTCGCGTTCACGTTAAACGAGCTGCCCTTCCACGTGCCCACGATCAGCAGTTCCTTGGCGAAGTCCACCTTCGGGGCGTCCTTGATGCCCCACGCCTTCGCGAGCGCGTCCCACTCCTTTTGCGACGCGATCACCCCGCTGGCCGGGGCGCTCTTTTGCAGCGCCTCGTCTTTGATGTCGCCGCCCAGCTCAACGGTGGGCTTGTCGGCCTTCGGTTCCGCGGCCGCGGCGGAAAACGGAACCAGAACAAGGGCCGCGAGCGCGGCTACCAGCAGCGAACGGATCATGTGATCCTCAAGGGTTTGTTGAACGCGGGCGACAGAACACAGACGGGAGCCACCCGGCTCCCGTTTTTCGAGTGACACTCCTGTTACGCCTTACTCCTTTGGCAGCGCCTTGCCGCCGACCGTCTTCACCCCTTCGCGGCTGACCGACTTGATCGCGTACCGGAACCCGGGGCGCAGGTCGCGCGTGCCGAAGCCCAGCACCATCAGATCGCCCTTGTCGTTCACCTTGCCGTTCACGTTCAGCTTGCTGCCCACCGACGTGGCGACGACGAGCAGTTCCTTCTCGAAGTTGACCTTCGGGGCGTCCTTGATGCCCCACGCCTTCGCCAACTTCTCCCAGCCCTTCTGCGACACGACGACGCCGCTCTCCGGGGCGTCCTTCTTCAGCGCCTCGTCCTCGACCGAGCCGAACAGATCGACGGTGGCCTTCGCCGGTTCCTTCTTCGGCTCCTCGGCGGCGGTGGCGAACGGCACGAACACGAGGGCCGCGAGCGCGGCGACCAGCAGCGAACGAATCACGGTGTAGCTCCAAAGGGGAACGATCCGCGGACGCGCGGACTTGTTAGCAAGATATGAGCGAGCGCACGAACGAACAGCCTACGGTTCCGAAGCCAAGCGCCGCCGGCCCACCGTTGTTCGCCACAGTATGCCCGATTTGCCCGTTGCCGGGGGCGCGCTGTTGCGCGACAATGCCGCCATTCTCTTTCCACCGGCGGGCTAACGCCGCGCCGCTCGCTCGGAGACCTCCCATGAAGCTCGGTATGAACCTGTTGCTCTGGACCGGCGGCGTGACGGCCGAGCATTTCTCCGTAATGGCCAAGATCAAGGCCGCGGGGTTCGACGGCGTCGAGATCCCCGTATTCGACCCGACCCTCGACTACAAGGCCGTCCGCGCCGAACTCGACCGGCTCGGCCTGAAGTGTACTACCGTCACCATTCTGACCGACGAGACGAACGCGATCAGCGACAGCGCGGAGACGCGCCAGAAGGCCGCGGACTGGCTCAAGAAGGTCGTCGAGATCAACCACACGCTCGGCTCGGAAACGGTCGTCGGGCCGTACCACTCGGCCATCGGCAAGTTCTCCGGGGCCGGGCCGACCGCCGACGAGAAGAAGCGATCCGCCGACGTGCTCCGCGGCGCGGCCGAGTTCGCCAAGAGCGCCAACCTGATGATGGCCGTCGAGTACCTGAACCGCTTCGAGTGCTACCTGCTAACCACCGCGGCGCAGGCCGTGGAACTGGTGAAGATGGTCGATCACCCGAACCTCCGGACCATGTACGACACGTTCCACGCGCACATCGAGGAGAAGAGTCAGGCGGCGACCGTGCGGACGCTGGCCCCGGTGCTGGCGCACGTCCACATCAGCGAGAACGACCGCGGCACGCCGGGCACGGGGCAGGTCGATTGGGACGCGGCGTTCGGCACGCTGGCCGAGGTGAAGTACGACGGGTGGATGGTGATCGAGGCGTTCGGCCGCGCGCTACCCGATCTCGCCGCCGCGACGAAGGTCTGGCGCGACCTGTTCCCCTCGCCGGAAGACGTCTACACGAAGGGCATCAAGTTCATCAAGGAGCAACTGGCCGGCACCGGCGGGTGCTGCGGGTGAGCGCCTACGGCGCGCCCGCGCCCCACTCGCGGCGCGGGCGGATCAGCAGTACCAGCCCCACCGACAGCGCCGCGGCCCCGGCGAACGTACCGAAGATGGCCCGCAGCGGCACGCCCGCGTCGCGCAGCGCCCCGAACCCCCAGTCCGCGAGCCCGCCGCAACTGATGCTCACGAAGTTCATCACCCCGTACCCGGTGGCGCGCAGGTGCGGCTTCACGATCTGCGCCAGAATGGGCATGTTGTTGCAGTCGAAGAAGCCCCAGCCGAGCCCGAACAAGATCAGGAACCCGACCGCGACCGCGAGCGAGCCGGCGCTGCCGATCCCGTAGATCGCGGGCACGATCAGGCACATGCCGAGCGCGCTCACGTGGACGCGCCCGCGCGCCGTGTGGCGCATCCGCCGGTCGGCGAGCCACCCGCCCAGCACCGCGCCGACGATGGCCGCGAGTTGCCAGTATAGGGTCGCCGCGACGCCGGCCTTCCCCTGCCCGATCCCGAACTGCTCCGCGAGGATCGCCGGCATCCAGTCGCGCACCACCCACCCCGCGAGCGCCGGCAGCGTGAAGTACAGCACCAGCAGCAGGAACGAGAGGTTCGTCGCCAGTTCGCGCGCCGCAGTAAGCGGGGGCGCGCGCTCGCCGCCGTCGGTCGCATGCGGCGCGTCCCGCAGCAACAGCACGA
This sequence comes from Planctomycetota bacterium, assembly GCA_016872595.1. Classification (GTDB taxonomy): domain Bacteria; phylum Planctomycetota; class Planctomycetia; order Gemmatales; family Gemmataceae; genus Gemmata. The sequence goes on along the minus strand of VGZJ01000004.1, from coordinate 12,196 downwards.
GCGGTACGGCGTACACCATGCCGACGACCCCGCACGCGGCGAACGCGAACCGCCACCCCAACTGCGGCGCGTCCGCGACGTGGCCCCCGAACCCGCCCGCGATCACCCCGAAGTAAATCGCCATCTGGTGCAGGCCGACGGCGCGCGAGCGGGTACTCCCGAGGTGATAGTCCGTGATGAGCGCCAGCGCCGCCGGGATGTAGAACGCCTCGCTGATTCCCATGAGCGAACGCGCCCACAGCAGGCCGTTGAAGGTCGTGATTTGCCCGGTCGCCCACGTCACCGCGGACCACACGAACAGGCTGCCGCAAATCGTGAAGCGCCGGCTGAACCGGTCCGCGACGTAGCCCCCGATCGGGCTGAGCAGCGCGTACACCCACTTGAACTGGCCGAGCATGAAGCCCCAGTTCTCGTTGGTGCCGATGTCGCTCACGTCTTTCATCACGGAGAGCTTCATCGACGCGAGCATCTGCCGGTCGAGGTAGTTGAGCAGTGCGACCGGCATGAGCAGCGCGACGGTGAGCCACGCGGTGCGGGCGAGCGAGGGGGGCGGTTGGTCGGCGGGGCGCGTCATGGCCACATTATGCGCCCGCGCCGCGCGGAAAGCGACCGCGCATCGGGCCGGTTCCGCGCTCGCCGCGCGCCCGCGTTCGCGTTACAATCGCCGCGGACGATTCCTCCCCGGAGCGCGGCATCATGGCGATTGAACCCCTCGCGATTGGCGTCTGTAGCTGGTCTCTTCAAGTCACAAGCGTGCCGGAACTGAAAGAGTTCATGGACCGGCTCGGCGTCGACGTGGTGCAACTCGCGTGCGGCGACCCGCACCACGCGAGTTGGGACGAGGGCGACGCGCTGCCCGCGGTGGCGAGGGCCGCGGGGTTCCGCATGAGCGGGGCGATGCTCGGGTTCCCCGGCGAGGATTACACCACGCCGCAGACCATCGAGAAGACCGGCGGGTTCGGCGACCCGGCCACGCGCCCCGAGCGCCTCGAACGGTTCAAGTGGGGGCTGGCGCGCACGAAGGAACTCGGCCTCACCGACATCATGCTGCACGCCGGGTTCATCCCGGAACCGGGCGCGGCGGCGCGGAAGCCGTTCCTCGACACGCTCGCGCAGGTCGCGGACCTCGCGAAGGCCGCGGGCGTCGTCGTCGCCTTCGAGACCGGGCAAGAGTCGGCCGCGCTGCTTCGCCTCACGCTCGACGAGCTGCGCGCCCCGAACCTGAAGGTGAACTTCGACCCGGCGAACATGCTGCTCTACGACAAGGACGACCCGCTTGCGGTGCTCGACCTGCTGGCCCCGGACATCCGCAGTGTTCACCTCAAGGACGCCAACCGGCCGACCGTGAAGGGGACGTGGGGCGAAGAGGTGCCGCTCGGCCGCGGGCAGACGAACACCAAGGCGTTCGTGAAGGCGCTGAAGCGCGTCGGGTTCCGCGGCGCGCTGTGCATCGAGCGCGAAGTGGGTACACAGGCCGACCGCTTCCGCGACATCGAGCACGGCGTCCGGTTCCTGCGCGAGTGCCTCGCGGAGGCGTGAGCCCGTGACCACCGAGGACGACTTTCAGGCGAAGCTGGACGCGAACCCGAAGGACTGGCAGACGCGGTTGGTGTTCGCGGACTGGCTCCAAGACCACGGCGACCCGCGCGCGGAGGGCTATCGCGCGCTCGGCGTTCGGCGGCACGTCCCGTCGCACGGCACGCGCGACAAACCGCCCGGCGAGCTGTGGTGGTGGACGTGGTACACGAGTGCGGGGAAAGCCGCGCTCCCGAAGGACTGGTTCGATCTGATCGAGGGGTTGGACCCGCAGGACGACGCGTTCAAGCCGCGGGCGACGGGGTCGAACGTGAACACGCGCCGCGAGGTCGAGGACGCCGCGGCGCGGGCCTTCGCGCTGCTCCCGGAAGACCGGCGGCGCGAGCTGCTCGCGCCGCCGGCCGAAGAGACTAATCCCCCGCCCCCTCGGCCAGGCGGGCGCGGACGGAAACTACGTCCTCAAGGGTGATCCCGCGCCGGTCCAGTTCGCGCCGCAGGTCCGCGAGCGCGCGCTCGACGCGGGTGTAGGCCGTGCCCAGCGGCACCCCCAGCAGCGCGGCGATTTCCTTCTTCGGCACGTCGTCCATCACGAACCCGAGCAGCCGGCGGGTCGCGCCCGGGAAGGTCTCCACGGTCGCGCGAATCGCGGCGAGCAACTCCGTGCGGTCGGGGGCCGGGTCCGGGCGCTCGTACCGGCCCTCGTACTTCTTGCGGGTGATCTCGCGCCGCGCGAAGTCGAGCACCTTCCGCGCGGCCGTCATCTGCATGTAGGCCCGCAGGTGGTCGGCGGAATCGAACCGGGCGCGCCCGCCCGTGACGTGCTTCAGCACCTGCTCGCGGGCGTGGCTGTAGGCGTCGGCGTCACGGTGCGGGTCGCGCGGCAACCGCGAGCGCGCGGCCTGTGCGCGGGCCGCGGCCAGCACCTGCGGCTTCACCTCGTCGGCCCAGCGCTCCACCGTCTGCGCGTGGTGCGGCTCCGCGACCGGCTGTTCCGGCTCGCACGCGAGCGCGTCCACCAGTTCTTGGAACGTGTGGCGGCACGCGCCGCACGTCCCGACGTGGTGCGTCTCGGCCGGGGTGAAGTCGGCGTCATCGACCGCGCGCCTCAGGCGCTCCACGGGCACGCACGCCCGCAGCGCGCCGCCCTCCGGGGCCGGCCACAGGCCGGGGAACTCGTGCAGCCGCGCCCGCAGGGCCGCGAGGAGCGCGTCGAACTTGGTCGTCGTCATGGCGTCCTCGTGGGTTAGGAGTGGGTGGGGAACTTGCGGTCCATGCACGCCGTCAGGCGCGCGCGGCCGGTCTTCAGGCGCTGCGAAACCGCCCCCTGCGAGACGTTGAACAGCACGCCGATCTGCTTCTGCGTCATCTCGTTCCCGAAGTGCAGCAGCACGTACTGGCGCAGCGGTTCGGGCAGCGCTTGGAGGCACGCGGCGAGCGCGTCCACTTCTTCGGCGCGGATCAACTCGTCGAGTGCGGGGGTGTCGGAGCGGTCGGGATGCGCGGCCAGAACCTCTTGGTTCGCGGTACTGGGGCGGCGCTTCCGCCGTTGGTCGATGGCCTCGTTCACGCCGACCCTCACGGCCCAGCTGCGGACCCAGTCCGGCCCGCTGTTGGCGTTGCTCGCCAACAGGTCGCCGACGCGCTCGGTGAGGCGCGTCAGCGCTTCTTGGGCGACCCCTTCGGGGTCCTCGGCGCGCGTCGCGCGGGCCGCGGTCACCAGCGGCGGCGTGAGGCGGGCGGACAACTCGTCGAAGGAGGCGTTGCACCGCTGTTCGTGCCAGCGGCGGAGCAGGTCGGGATCGGACGCCGGGGCGTCGTGTGAGTCGCGGCGACTCGCGCTGCGCGATTGGGACATGGAAGCGAACCTCTATGAAGCGTGCCGGGCGCGGGCACGAATGGGGGGAAGGAACCGCGGACCACGTATGGATGAGACCGGGCAGTTACCGGACGCGCACCGAGGCGCGTCGCAGGGAGAACGAGGTTCGCGCCGGGACTATTAGGAGAATCTTCGCGAAATCAGACAAACCGTTTGTCGGGGCCGGGGCGCGAACCCCGCGTGGGAGAATCACTCCGAAAGAGGAGTACGCTCCAACGGTTCGGGTTCGCGCGCGATGTTGTGAGAAGCGTCTGAGAGCCCGCGCGGGTCGCCGCCGGCTCCTCGAATTGGAAGCGGGCGCGAGCTGCCGGCCAATCCGAGGTGGCCCGCCGAGGGCAAGCTCGAAGGGCACATCGCCAAGAGCTCTCACCTCATGCTTGTGTGAGAAGCCAAGTTCGGGGACGCGTCGGCCGATCGAGAAACTGGAGTTCGTGCGTGTGCGGACCTCGGGAACTTCCAACCGCGGACGGCGCAGGCCACGGAACCAGCGACCCACGCCGAGTTCTTCTCGTCAATGCCCGTGCGGCTTGTTGGTGGACGCGCCTATCTTCTCGCGGTATTCTACCCGTCTTGACAGCTTGTGAGATTTGTCACAAGCTACGCACCCGGTCCCGGTCGGAACTGTCGGCGGGGTGACGCGCTGCCTCTCCCCATACCCGCCTGTTGAGTCCGCCGGGCTTTCGCCGCACGCGCACGCGCTAGGATTGCCACTTATGGGCCTCTCTCGCTCTCGCTCCGCTCGGCCGCGGTTCCCGTGGCTGTTGCTCCTACTTTGCGCCCTCCCGGTGGGCCTGCTCGGGGCCGCGCCCTCCAGTTCCTTCACCCTGTTCGGGGCGGGGTGGGAGCCGTTCGGGTTCCTCACCTCCAGCGCCTACGGCTTCCTTGAGAAGCTCGGCCTGATCGCGTGCCTCGTGGTCGCGGTCGCGGGCCTCGTGTACTCCGTGCGCCTCATGAAGCAGGTGTACGCCGCGGACACCGGCACGCCCGCCATGCAGAAAGTGGCGCAGGCCGTGCGCGAGGGTGCGAACGCGTACCTGCGCCGACAGTTCACCGTTGTCGGCGTGCTGATCTTCCTACTCACCGGCGTCATCGTCGCGTCGAAGTGGCCGTGGAGCCTTGAAGCCGGGATGCACAGCGCCGAGGAACTGAAGACCATCGCCGTGGGCCGCGGGGTCGCGTTCCTGATGGGCGCGCTGTTCAGCGCCGCGGTCGGGTTCACCGGGATGCGGCTCGCCACCGCGGGCAACCTGCGCGTTGCCGCCGCCGCGCGCACCAACTTCGGCAACGCCATGCGGATGGCGTACAAGACCGGCACCATTACCGGCATGTTCACCTGCGGGCTGGGCTTGCTCGGCGGGGCGATCATCCTGCTCGTTTTCGGCGAACTGGCCTACGAAATCCTCATCGGATACGGGTTCGGCGGCTCGCTGCTGGCCCTGTTCATGCGCGTCGGCGGGGGCATCTACACGAAGGCCGCGGACGTGGGCGCGGACCTCGTCGGCAAGGTCGAGGCGAACGTGCCCGAGGACGACCCGCGGAACGCGGCCACCATCGCCGACAACGTCGGCGACAACGTCGGCGACTGCGCGGGCATGGCGGCCGACGTGTTCGAGAGCTACTCGGTCACGATGGTCGCCAGCGTCATGCTCGGGTACGCCGCGTTCGGCTACAAGGGGATGATCTTCCCGCTGCTGGTGCAGGCCGTGGGCGTCGTCGCCAGCGTCATCAGCACGTCGCTGGTCGGCAAGGGCATGACCACCGGCGACAGCGCGACCGCGATGCACTCCATCAACCGCGGGTTCTGGCGCAGCGCGGTCATCAGCACTATCGGGTTCATGCTCCTCGGCGCGATCTACCTGCGGTTCGACGAGGCGTACATCGTCGAGCGCGGCATCGACCGCGGTCTGTACCAAGAGCTGTACGACAACGCCGACGTGCGCGCCGAGTTGAAACTGACGGTCGCGGGGACCAAGTCCGTGGCCGAGCGCGTGAAGGAGCTACGCGACCTGCGCGCCGGCCCCGATCGCAACGCCCCGAAGACGCAGACCCTCGAAGCCGAAATGGACAGGCTCCGCGTCGACGCGCTGGCCGCGTGGCGCGCCCTCGACGACGCCAAGAAGGGCGAGCTGTACAAGAAGGTGAAGGTGGCGCGGGCCGACGAGGAGCACCTAAAAACACTGGTCGGCGAGTTGAAGGGCCGCGGGCTGAACCAAGACGGCGACAACCGCGGCACCGGTACGCTGCTCGAACTGGCGCAGGCCCGGTACCACGTCCCGCTCAAGCCCGGCATGAACCTCGCCGTCGCGTGGTGCTGTCTCATCGGCATCCTGCTCGCGGTCGCGCTCAACAAGTGTACCGAGTACTGGACCAGCACCGAGTACAGCCCGGTGAAGGAGGTCGTGCGGGCCAGCAGTACGGGCCACGCCACCAACATCATCTCCGGCCTCGCGCTCGGGTTGGAAAGCTCGGTGTGGGCCGTGCTGCTCATCTCCGGCGCGATCCTCGGCGCGGTCGCCGTGTGCGACGACTCGCAGAACTTGCTGTACGTGGCGTTCGGGGTCGCGATGGTCGGCATCGGGATGCTCACACTGACCGGCGACACCATCAGCATGGACGTGTTCGGCCCCATCGCCGATAACGCCAACGGCATCGGCGAAATGGCCTTCAACCGCGACGCCAACAACCAGCCGCTCAAAGAGGGCGACCCCGGCTTCATGCCCGAAGCCGAGACGAAAGCCGCGCGGCAGATTCTGGCCGACCTCGACGCGGTCGGCAACACCACGAAGGCCATCACGAAGGGCGTCGCCATCGGCTCCGCGGTCATCGCAGCCGTGTCGCTGTTCGCCAGCTTCATCGCGGTCCTCGTGACCGGAAGCGAAGAGAAGATCGGTCAGTTGCTCATCGGCGACTTCACGCAGGGCGCGTCGAAGCTGACCGTGGCCGAGCCGCTGGTGTTTATCGGCATGTTGCTCGGCGGCGCGGTCCCGTTCCTGTTCAGCGCCATGACCATCCGCGCGGTCGGCCGGGCCGCGTACCTGATCGTGTTCGAGTGCCGCAAGCAGTTCCGCGACCCGGCCATCATGGACTGCACGAAGACGCCCGACTACGGGCGCGTCGTGGACATCTGCACGGGCACCGCGCAGCGCGAGCTGATCGGCCCCGGCCTGCTCGCCATCGGCACCCCGCTCGTGGTCGGCTTCCTGTTGGGGCCGTTCGCCTTGGGCGGGTTCCTCGCGGGCATGATCCTGAGCGGCCAGCTCATCGCGGTGTTCATGTCCAACGCCGGCGGCTCGTGGGACAACGCCAAGAAGATGATCGAGGACGAGCCGAAGGACAAGGAGCGGAACACCGGCAAGGGGAGCGAGAAGCACAAGGCCAGCGTGACCGGCGACACGGTGGGCGACCCGCTGAAGGACACCAGCGGCCCGGCGATCAACCCGCTCATCAAGGTGATGAACATGGTGAGCCTGCTGGCGCTGCCGATGGTGATCCTGCACAACGTGAAGGACGGCACCGGGAACCCGATGATCGGCCTCGCGGTGGCCGCGTTCGCGGCGGTGGCCGTGGGCTGGGCGTGGTGGCAGTCGAAGAAGGAAACCGCCGAGATGAGCGCAATGGACCAAGCCCCGCCCGCCCCGCCCCCGACCGAAGAAGGGAAGTGACGAGCGCGGCGCGCACGAACGAACGCCTTGCGGACCCGCACCGCTGGCAGGGCCGACTGACCGCCGCGCCCACGCGAGCGACGGGAGCGCCCTTGGACAACCTCAGTTCGGAGCTCATCGCGGCGGCGGTCGTCACGGTCGCGCTCAACGCCTTCACGCTTGGCTTCGGGCTGAGCGTGTTCCGCCCCGGCCCGACCGGGTACTTCGCGCGGCACGGCCCCGCGGTCGGCTGGCGGTGCTGCGTCGCGACGATGTGCGGGCTGGTGTTCGTCGGGTTGGCCGGCGTGCCGATCGTCGTGTCCGCGATCCTGTCGTGGGTTCTCGCTCTCGGCTTCTTCCAGCTCACGTTCCGACAAGCAATCAAGTTGAACATCATCTTCGCGCTGGTGTACATCGTGCTCGTCATGGGCGTCGCCGCGGCCCGTTGAGCGCCCGCGCGCGGACTTCAACAATTCCGGCGGTTTCCTCTGGCGTCGGCGCGCGCGCGACGCTATGCCGCCCGCACACACGCACACGGTTGCCGCCACGCTCCACGGACGGGGGAACGCCATGCGCTTGCGCCGCAAGCTGTTGGGGGTCGGGTTGGCCGCGCTCGTCGGGGGCACGGCCACGGGGCAGTTCGCATCCGACCGGCTCCCGGCCGCGCCCGTCGGCGCGCCCAAGGGCGCGCCGAGTTTACCCGGCGGTCTCACTCCGGTCGGCCCCGTCGCGCCCGCCGTCGGGGGCTACCAGCCCCGCCCCGTTTCGCCCACCCCGCCCACTTCTCCCGGTTCGCTGTACGGCTCGCCGCCCGCGGGCGGCGCGTACGTGCCGCCCAGCGACGCCCCGCGCGGCACCTACGGTACACCTTCCTACGGCTCCACATACGGCTCGCCCGCGCCGGCCCCGGTGCGGCCCGCGCCCACCGTGCCCGTCAACATCGAGATCCCGACGGCGCTCCCGAAGGAGCACCCGTGGCTGTTGAAGCCGGAGCACGGGCCGTACTTCATTATGGTCAAGAGCTACGTGCGCCCCGCGGCCGACTCGAAGGCCGCGCGCGACGCGCGCGAGCGCGGCGAGAAGGGGTTGACAGCGCGCGAGTTGGCCGAGGCGCTCGCCAGTGAGATCCGCGACACTTACCGCGTACAGGCGTTCCTGTTCGAGTACATCTCCGAGGAGCGCAAGGCCGAGATGCGGGCGTACATCGCGGCCCGGCAGAAGGCCGAGACCGAGTACGTCGCGCAAATCGAGGCCCTGCGCCAGAAGGCCAAGCTGCAAGGGCTGGATTTCGTGGCCCCGGACAACAAGTTCCGGGTGATGAAGCACGACGGGCGCGACCAGATCGGTGTGCTGGTCGGAGGGTTCCAGAGCGAGGCCGACGCGCTCAAGGCCCTCACCAAACTGAAGACGTGGCCCACGCCCAAGAATGAGGTGCTGGCCGACAAGGGACTGATCTTGACCACGAAGGACGGGCGCAACTCGACCGAGTCCGCGGTCATCAACCCCTACGCGAGCGCGTTCGTGGTGCCGAACCCGTCGGTCGTGAAGGCGGCGCAACCGGGCGGGCCGCGCACGGCCCCGGACCCGTTCATCGTGCGCCTGAACGCCGACAACCCGTACAGCCTGTTCAAGGCCACGAAGGGCTGGACGCTGGCAGTGAAGGCGTTTACGTCGCCGGTCGAGATCGGCAACAAGGACTCGGACACCAGCCTGATGCGCAAGTTCGGGCTGGGGAGCAAGGGGGCCGACGTGCTGGCCGCGGGCGCGGAGCAGGCGGAAACGATGGCGAAGGCGCTCCGGGCGATGCGCGGACCGAACGGCGAGGCCCTGAACCTCGAATCGTTCGTGCTGCACACCCGGAACTCGAGCGTCGTGACCGTGGGCCAGTTCGACGGCCCGGACGACCCGTCGCTACAGGCCATGAAGCGGATGCTGAGCAAGATGAGCGGGCGCGTGACCGAGGACCAGAGCGGCCTGCGCCCGGTGATGAACGCCCCGACCCTGTTCGACAACGTAGTCCCGATCCCGGTCCCGACCAAGCAGTAGTGCCGACGGTTCCGGTACCAGTGGCGGGCGCGCGCGGGCTTCCGTGCGTGCCCGCGGCGCGCGCGGGCCGGACCTCGTGCACAGCAATTCCGGTCGTTCCACCGGCGGGCCGCGCGACCTGCCCGTATTCGCCGAACTGCGGGTCGCCATCGAGAAGCACAACGGCGCGCTCAAGGGCGTGCGCTGGAAGTTGTTGGGATACCACGTTCAGGGCGGCGTGGTCGCCTCCGACGTGAAGCCGAAGTAAGAGTAGGCAACTCGCTCCGCGAGTGCCGCCTTCGGTAGGTGCCGCTCGCCGAGCGGCACCGTTGTCGAACTCCGTTTGTTCAGCGCGCAGGTCAATGTGGCGTTCAGCGGTGCCGCTCGGCAAGCAGCACCTACTTTCAGAACAGTTCCTTCACCACTTCTCCCCCGTTGGGCAGCAGGTTGAGGACGCGGCCGGCGGCGTCGGTGTAGGTCGAATCCACTGGTATCCCGAAGTGTCGGTAGATCGTCGCGGCGAGGTCGCCCGGCGTGACCGGGCGCTCCATGACGTGGCCGCCGTCCTTCGTGCTGCTGCCGATGACCTGCGCGTGCCTCAACCCGCCACCGGCCAGCAGCATCGACATGACGTAGGGCCAGTGGTTGCGGCCGTCGGTGCTGTCCTGTGTGCCGAGTTGCGGCGTGCGGCCGAACTCGCCCATCGCGATTACCAGCGTTTGCTCCAACAGGCCGCGCTGTTCGAGGTCGCTAACCAATGTGGTGATGAGGTGATCGAACAGCGGCAGCAGCGGGCCGAGGCCCTTGCTGATGCCGCCGTAGGGCGGGATGTTGTCGCCGTGCGTGTCCCACGTCCCGCTCGCGGTGTGGTAGCTCAGGTCGAGCGTGACGAACGCGGTGCCCGCTTCGACCAGCCGCCGCGCGAGCAGCAGTTGTTGCGCCCACAGGTGCTTGCCGTAGCGGTCGCGGGTCGCCTGAGGCTCTTTGGCGAGGTCGAGCGCGTCGCGCACGCGCCCGCCGGTCAGCATCCCCACCGCTTGTTGTTCATACTTTTCCAGTCCGGCCATCGCGCCGCTGCGGTCGATGTCGGCGCGGAGCCGGTCGAAGTTCTTCAACAGCGATTGCCGGTCGCCCATGCGCGCCGCCGACACGTCGTTCGGTAGCTCGAACATCTTCCCGCCGGAAACGGTGCCGGTGTCCTTGCCCACGAGGTCGTACACCGGGAGCCGCGCGGCCTCGTTCGCGAGGAACGGGTCGTACTGCTTGCCGGCGATCCCCGCGAACGCGAGGTGCGACCGCGACCGCATGAACGCGGCGTAGGCCGGCACCTGCGGGTGGTTCGCGCCGCGCAGCTTCGCCACCAGCGCGGCAATCGCAGGGTAACTGCGCGCCTCCGGGTTCTCGCGCGGCTCCGCGAGCAGGTTCGCGGTCTGCATGACCGTGTTCGGCTCGTGGTTGCTGTGCCGCGGATCGACCGAGCGGATGACGGTGAAGCGGTCGAGCAGCGCCGCCAGTTTCGGCAGGTGCTCGCACACGATGACGCCGGGCAGCTTGGTCTTGGTGACGCCGAACGGCCCACGGTTCTCCGGCGGGCGGGTCGGTTTCGGGTCGAGCGTGTCGATGTGGCTCGGCCCGCCGGCCATCCACAGCAGGATGACGCTCTTGGGCGACGTACGATTGTTCTCACGCGCGCGCAGTAGCGCCGGTAGTGTGAGGCCACCGAACCCGGCGGCACCGACTTTGAGCAGGTTGCGGCGCGACAGCAGCAGGCCGTCGCGCCGGGCGGCGTTGAGGAACCCGAAGGCGTTGGGGTGCGCGTGGGGCATGGCTTTTCAAAGTAGTAGGCACACTCCGTGTGCCGTTGCTGCACGCGCCGCAAAGTGACGGCACACGGAGTGTGCCTACTACTTTGTGCGTGACATCTTGTACAAGTCCGAACCCATCTTCATGACGTACAGCGCGTCATTCTTCGGATCGTACTCCAGCCACGTCAGCGGCGAAACCCCTTTCAGCTCTTTCGGCACCGCGATTGGCAGGCCCCACGTCGCGCCGCCGTCAGTGCTTTCCACCACACCAGCCGTCGTGAGGACGAACAGCGTCTTCGCGTCCTTCCCGAAGATCGGGCCGTAGCGGGCGTTGGGCACGGCGCTCACCCGCTCCCACTTCGCGCCATTGTCCGTGCCGCGTATCAACTCGCCCAGACACAGCCAGTACAGCGCGTCGCCCTGCGGTTTGGGGAGGCACACGGGCACGGACTTCGAGACGGGCTTGAAGGTTTTGCCGCCGTCAGTGGTGCGGACGACGTAGCCGTCGCGCGCGACCTTCTCCGGCCCCTTCGCGAGCGCGACGACCGCCATATCCGAATCGAACACCCACGCCCCGAACCCGTAGCCCGTGCCGACGTCGTCGAAGGTCTTGCCGCCGTCGAGCGAGCGGAGCAGAAGCCCCTTTGCCTCGTGCTTGAAGGCGAGCACGAACTTCATGTCCTTGTCGGCCCAATCGACCGCGCACCAATCGACGTGCTGACACTTCTTGTCCACGGCGCGCCACTCTGCGGCGTCGGTAGTGCCGATGATTGTGGGGCCACCGTACACGGTGGCGAGGAGGAACTGTTTGGTCTTGCCGGTGGGATCGAGTTGGAAGCAGCCGGGTGTTTCGGTGCGGCCCTTCGTCACGTCCTTGCCGCCCTTGCCGTGGCGCTCCCACGTCTTGCCCTGATCGGTCGAGCGGAACACGCCAGCGTCGCTGAGGCACACGTACAGCGTGCCGGTCGCGCGATCGACCGCGACGCCGGACAGCCCGCCGAACCCGGTCTTCTCTTTGGCGAGCAGGTCGGTCGCGACCGGGTGCCACTCGTTCGCGCCGCGCGCGGCCGGCGCGAGCACGAGAACCGCGAGGGAAACGGAGAGGGCGCGCATGACGGGACTACATCGAATGGAGGAGAGGAAGGCAGAAGAGTTTTGACTGGATGAACAGGATGAACGCAGGATATCAGAGGGTTGGGCACTCTTATCTTTACAACGATCCGCGAGAGGGCTAAAACCCAGGTGATTCGCGATACCTTCGCTCCAAGTCGGCCATGAGTATTGGCCGCTTCTTCTTGGATCGTGCCTTCTTC
>VGZJ01000003.1 GCA_016872595.1 Planctomycetota bacterium | reverse complement strand
TCGCCGGACTCCACAACCGGATGTACGGGTAACGACCACACAGGATCGTCTGGCCGAAGTGCGACTGAACCAACACCTATTGCGCAACGAGTCTAATACCTTCTGGCAGGGTCGCGGGGGCAGCGTCGAACACGCTATCAGCGGCATCGACATCGCCCTCTGGGACCTATTCGGCAAGCTCACGAAGCAGCCGGTGTCGCGGTTGTTGGGCGGCAACTACCGCACCAAGATCAAGCCCTACGGGTCGCTGCTGTTCGCGGAGCCGGACGCGCTGCGCGAGAAGCTGAAGGCCGCGGTCGCGCGCGGCTTTAAGGCGATCAAGCTCGGCTGGAAGCCGTTCGGCCGGCGCGACGCGAAGACCGACGAGCTTCTGATTCGAACCGCGCGCGACACTGTCGGGCCGAACGTCGAGATCATGGTCGATGCCGGCGGCAGCGACGCCTACTGGCCGCACGGCTACAAGTGGGCGCTGCGCACCGCGCACATGCTCGCCAACTACGACGTGACGTGGTTCGAGGAAGCGCTCCCGCCGGACGACCTCGCGGGCTTCTCGGAACTGCGCAAGAACGCCCCACTGCCCATCGCCACCGGCGAAGTCTTCACACGCCGCCAGAGCTTCTGGCCGCTGATCCAGCAGCACGCCGCGGACATCATTCAACCGGACTGCACCAAGTGCGGCGGGCTGACGGAAGCGTATCGCATCGCGTGGATGGCATACGAGCACAACGTACAGTGGGTGCCGCACGGCTGGAACACGGCCATCGGCCTCGCCGCCGACCTACAACTCTCGGCCGCAATGCCAGTCGCGAAGTACGTCGAGTTCCTGTCCCCGTCGCCGTACATCGACGACCTGCTGACGGTTCCCTTCCGCCCCGACGCCGACGGCTACCTCACGATCCCCGACGCGCCGGGGCTAGGAATCGAACTGAACCGCGACGCGCTCAAGCGCTTCGGGGTGTAACGCAATTACGGAGCCACAAATGCTCTCCCTCGACGATCCGCGCTGGCACGAGTTGTGGACTGGCTACTCCGTAGCGAGCAGGTTCCTGCCAGCGTTGCGCCGTCTGTGGGAAGACCCCACAACCGCAAAGCAGGTGGTGAGCGAGTTCGACTCCGAGAACTATGTCTGTCACCAGTGTTCCGTGTACCACACGACACTGGCTGTGATTCCGCACTTCATTTACGCAGCCGGTCGGTTGCCACCCGGCCAACGTAGAGAACTGCTCTCCTCTGCCGGGTTGGATGCGCTGTTGCTCGGAGTGCCTTTCGGGGCGAGAGAAGAAATGCCCGAACCTCCTGAGTGGCTGGTCGCTGACTACGATAGCGCAGTTCGGGACGCTGTACCCCTGACGTGCGAAGCGCTCGTGGTACCACCATCTGGCCCTGACGCAGAGCGTGATCGGCTGCAGTTGATGGCGGCATTGGCCGGGTTTCAAGGACAGCATCGTTTGGGCTGTTTACTGCAACGCGCTACCGGCTGGTTCATGTGTCGGTGGTGCGAAGCCGAGTTTGATCTGCTGGTCGAATTGGGGCAGTCGGTGGTGTGATGCGCTTCATGAGGTACCCACGACGCGCTGAAGCGGTTCGAGGTGTAGGGTGGTTGGCGTGCGGACCAAGTTCAACGAAAGGGGCGGGATGTGGAGCCAACACCACTTGAACGCGACATCCTTGTGTGGATCGCCCTGCGTGCGACGAGTGAACCACTCGCTCGCCAGTTAGCGGTGGCCCGCGTAACCGAACGCCTCGTTACCCCATCAGGCTTTTTCACGACACTTGAGCCCGAAGCGCTCGAATTGATCGTCGATTCAAACGGGCCGCAGGACTGCTCGCTTGATGGCCCTTTTATCACGAGTTCGGAACTTGATTGCGGAGCAATCTCACACCTCTACATCTGCCGAGGGCGAGTCTACGAGTTGGAGGTAGTCGCTCTATCGTGCGGGCACCCCGACACGATTGCACATTGGGATTTGAGCGCGGTCGGAGTGTAAGGTCACGGCTGAGCGTAGCATTGCGCGGGTGTTCGAGCGGCCGGGTTTATCCCCGCCGTCTTTGACGCGCGCAGCACGGCCGGGATAAACCCGCCCGCTCGCGAGGCTCGTTCCCCTCATAGGATTTGTATCGTGTCGTATCGGTTCACGGGCTTCTTCGCGCGGCCTGATCTCGCTGCGCCGACGCTGGTGCTGCCTTACGCGGTTTGGCGTGAAATCACAGCACCGTTCGTCGGTGTCGGCTTGCGCGTCACTGGTCTCGCGAACGATGAGTCTGCTCCCGACGAAGCGCAACGGCTGCTTGCCGACGTTGGGTTGAGTGACGCAGCGGACTGGCTGTATCTGCATTACAGCACTTGGGCAGGGCAGATCGAGTGCGTGTATGGCTTGGGCGTTGTAGCGGGTCAGTCCTTCGGACCTGTTCGCGATGACTCACGCAATGGAACACGACAGGCGTTTCTCCAGCTCATGGCGAACTTCGGCATTGCCCCTGCCGATGCCCTCGCGTTTCCGCCATTTGTTCGTGGGTTCTGGGGCGAGTAGCTGGCCCGAGCTTCGCGGATACGTCTTGCGTTCTGGCTGCCGGGCCTCGCTCGCAAAGCCTCGCTCGACCGCGACCTACAAGAAGCCGGCTTCACCGTAGGCATCACGCTCCGCGTGATGCCGCGTAGACACGGGGTGAAGTTCTTCGCATCCTCGGAAACCCAAGTGGGCGGTTCGCACGGCATCACGCGGAGCGTGATGCCTACGGTCTTACTTGAACGCAAACACGACGCCGGCGAGCACGTCGCACGTCGGGTGCAGCGCGCGGCGGGCCGCGTCGAGGCGGCGCAGCACTTCGCCTTCGGGGTCGGGCTGCGCGACCGGCGCGCCGGGGCAGCGCCCGCCGAACGTCGTCACCTTGCCGCGCTCCAGCAACACAAGCGACTATTGCGGGAGTGTCGGCCACGGTTCCGAACCGAGCGCGGCGCGAACCTCGTCCGCGCTCACCGGCCCCGCGGCGCGCCCGCACAGCAACACCATCATGGTCCCCGCGGGCATCACCAGTGGCGAACTTTGTTGCGGGTTCGCGGGGAAGCCGATGGTGCCGGCGTCCGTTTGCGGCGCGGTCGTGGTCAGTTCGCGAACTTCGCCCGTTGGCTCGACGACGAACAGCGTCAGGTGCCGGTTCGCGGGCGCGTCGGCCTCGTAGCGCAGTTTCTCGCCCAGTTGCAGCGGCAGCGCGGTCGCGGCGCTCACGTACTTCCCTTGCCGCTCGTTCCAGACGCGCACATTAAAGATGGGCTGCGCCGGCGCGGGTTCGGGCTTCGCCACCTCAGGCGAAGGCGGCGGCGCGGGTTCGGCCGGCTTGCGGGTCGCGGCCCACACGCCGAGCGCTAGCGCGCACAGCGCGACCGCACCGACGGCGCGCCAGCGGCGCGCGGGGGCGACCGCGCGGCGCAGCGCGGTTGCGAGCGCGTCAGCGGTGGGGTAGCGGTCGGCCGGGTCCGGGGCGAGCGCCTTCGCGCACACCTCGCGCAGCCGGCGCGGGGTGCCGAACACGCCCAGCTTCGTGCGGTCCCACTCGCCGCGGGCGGCGCGCGTGAGCATGTCGAGCTTCGTGCCACACTCATACGGCGGCGCGCCGGTCAGCAGGAAGTACAGCACCCCGCCTAGGCCGAACACGTCGGCACGCGGGCCGATGGCGTTCGTGTCGCCGCGGGCCTGTTCCGGGGCCATGGACTGCACGGTGCCCGAAATCGCGCCGAGGTCCGACGGAACGCCTTCGGTCGGCGCGAACAGGCGCGCGAGGCCGAAGTAGATGACGCGCACGCGGCCGGCGGAGTCGAGCATCACGTGTTGCGGCTTCAGGTCGCGATGCACGACGCCGCGACCGGTGCCCAACTGCGCGCTCGGGCCGCGCGGCGGCGACGTGCAGGGGGCCGCGTTCAGCCGCGACGGGAGCCTCGTCGCGCTCGCGTGCGTTGGTTCGGTTGTGCTCGCGGACACGGCCACGGGCACGGAGCGGCTGACGAGCCGCGAGCCCGGGATGAACGCCGAGTCGGTGGCGTTCAACCGCGCCGGCACTCGCATCGTCACCGGCGGGGGCTTCGAGAAGGACGCCACCATCTGGGACACGAGAACCGGTAAGCGTGTGGCCAAACTGGTCGGTCACACGCTCACCCTTTCCGCGGTCGCGTACAGCGCCGACGGGACGCGCGTCGCCACCATCGGCGGCGACAACACCGTGCGCGTGTGGGACGCCGCCACCGCCAAACCGCTTCAGGTGCTGAAGGCCGATTGGATCAGTGCCAACTCGGTCGCGTTCGACCCGGACGGGGCGCGCGTCATCGTCGGCGGCGACGAAACGGCGACTGTGATCGAGGTCACGACCGGGAAAGTGGTACACAAACTGCCCGGCCACAGGTTTAACGGCCACGTCGCGTACAGTGCAGACGGCAAGTGGCTCGCAACCGCGGGCGGCAACAAGAACCGCGGCCGGGAGTGGGACGCCGCGACCGGCAAGGAAAAGGTGAAGTTCGCGGGGCACACGTCCGGGCTGCCGGTCGCGGCGTTCGTGTCCGAAGGGAAGCGCGTGCTGACCGCGGGTGTGGACGGCACCGCGCGGCTCTGGGACGCCGCGACCGGCAAGCAGCTCAAGGAGTTTGCGCGCCACGACGCCACCGTGAACGCCGCGGCCCTGTCGCCGGACGGCGCGCACGTCGGCACCACCGGGTCTGACGGGACCGCGCGCCTCTGGGACGCCGACACCGAGAAGGAGCGGTGCCGGATCGTCGCGTTCTGAAACGGCGAGTGGGCCGTCGTCGCCCCGGACGGGCGCTTCGACGCCAACAACCTCAACGCGGTGAACGGCGTCCACTGGGTGGCGGCCGACGAGCCGTTCCGCCCGCTGCCGCCGGAAATCTTCTTGCGCGACTACTACGAACCCAAGCTGCTCGCGCGAGTGCTGGCGGGCGAGAAACTGCCGGCCGTGCGCTCGGTCGCGGACCTGAACCGCGTGCAGCCCCTCGTACGCGTCGTGAAAGTAGCGCCCGCGCCCGGCGCGGCCGATGAGGTGAGCGTGACCGTCGAGATCGCGGGGCAAGAGCGCGTCATCGGGCCGGCGCTGGTGCGTAGCGGCGCGGCCGACCTGCACCTGTTCCGCGACGGCCGGCTCGTCGGCCTCCGCGCCGGGCCGCTCGCGCTCGACCCCAAGACCGGCCGCGCGACCGTTACCTTCGACCGCGTCAAGCTCCCGCGAGCGGGGCAGAAGGGCGTCGAGTTCTCGGGCAATGCCTTCAACGTCGACTGCGTGAAGAGCGACACGCACCGGCGCGCGCACGCGCTCCCGGCGCTCGACCCGCACAAGGATACGGCGTACATCGTGTGCGTCGGTGTGAACGGCTCCGACGAACCGAAGTGGGACTTGCGCTTCGCCGCGCCGGACGCGAAGCTCATGGGCGACACGCTGGCCGCGGGGCTGAAGGCGTCCGGGCGGTACGAGAGGGTCGTCGTCACGCTCCTTTCGGAGCCGACGTTCGACAATGTCGGGAAGCGCACCGGGATCGTATCGACCGCGACGAAGGCCAATGTGCGCGCCGCGCTCGGCGCGCTGGCCGGCGAGAAGCCACCCTCTGAGCTGGTGAGGGCCGTGCCCGGTTTGGCCGACCTGCGGGCTGCGCGCCCCGAAGACGCCGTGATCCTCACGTTCAGCACGCACGGGTTCAACGGTACCGGCGGCCGGTTCTACCTGTTCCCGTCCGACATCGGCAAAGGCCGCGACGTGACTGACGACACCTTAAAGCGCGCCGTCGACAAGCGCATGCGCGTGCTGGACGGGAGTCGGACCGACGACGTGGCCCTCGAAGACGACCGCGTCGGCCACGGGCTGCTCACCTACGCGCTGTGCAAAGACGGCCTGACCAAGAACCGCGCCGACTTCGACCCGCCCAACGGCGTCGTGTCGGTGGGCGAGTGGCTGCGCTACGGCGTCGGCCGCGTACCGGGGTTGGCCGACGAGGTCGCCAGCGGCAAGGCCCGCGCCGTCAGTTCGACCGGCCGCGCTCGTGCCCGTGGACGGCAAGCAATCGGTCACGCAACTGCCCGCGCTCTTCGGCTTCACCCGCGGCGCGGACGGCCCCGCCCTCACCGGCAAGAAATGAGTGCGCGAGTAGCACAAGTTGGAAGCGCTACCCAACAGCCCTCCCTATGTGTGGCGCGCGGGTACGCAGTGGCCGTTTCCCAAGAGGTTGCACAACGGCCGCGCTCCTGATTGTGGTGGTGAAGGCCGCTGGCCTACCCAACGAAGGCAGACAAGAAGCCTGCCCGACATGAACTGGGGCGAATTCAACATCGGTTGCACAACGCCGGCGCGACGGGCGAACCCGGAGCGGCAGCGCCGGGGTGGTTGCACAACACCCCGAAGTTGCAAAACGGACAATCCTAGTACAACAAGCGCTTATCAGAATGAGGACCGCCGTCCTGAAGTTGCAGAACGAAAAAGTGGAGTACAACTGGCGCATATCGGCATATCCCGCGCGGCGCGCTGAGCGCGCCCACTTCTGCACTTAATTCCACACTATACTTTATGACACACTCGATCAAGCTCGGTAGCCGTGATTTTTCGTGCCTCATGACAGCGGGCGCTGACCCCACGGGATCGGCATCGTCGGGGGGTTGCGGTGCCGGTCCTTGCGCGCGTCCTTCGGCCGGTCCTTCCACCACGACACGTACCGCACCAGTTGCTTCACCGCTTCTTCGTACGCGCGCCGGCCCTTCTCCGCGGTCGCCAGCTCCGCGTCGCCCAGCGTGCCCGTGTCCGAGTAGCTGCTGGTCCACGACACGGTGGTCGCGGGGCCGGCGGCGAACAGGTCCACCCAGTTGAACGGGCTGTCGTCGTTGTTGAAGCTGATCGTCCCGCTCTTGATGAGGTCTTTACGGACGTTGTCGCCGTCGAGGTACAGGTACAGGCTGGTTTCGAGCTCGCAGGCGTGCGAGCACCCACCGGGGAACTTGCTCTGTCTCCAACTCGGCATGAACGCCTTGTCCACGGTCAGCAGGTTCCACCACGCGACCACGCAGCACTCGGCGTCGGTCTCCAAGTTCGTGCGCCGCGCCACGAGGTCGAGGTTCGGCATGTTCGAGCCGTGGCCGTTCAACAGGATGATCTTCTTGAACCCGTGGTACGCGAGGCTCTTGGTGATGTCGAGCACTTGGTGCATGAAGTGCTCGAAGTCGGTGTTGATCGTGCCGGGGAAGTCCATGACGTGCCCGGTGTAGCCGTAGGCCACGACCGGCAGCACGAGCATCTTGTCGGCGATCTCTTGGCCCGCGCCCTTTGCGATCCCGCACGGGCACACCAGATCGACGTCGAGTGGCAGGTGGTGGCCGTGCTGTTCCACCGCGCCGCACGGCACGACGCACACCTTGCCGAGATCGACGGCGTCGTTAATCTCCGGCCACGTCAGCTTCTCGTAGCGGTACTCGGTCTTCGCGCGACTCATGGCGACTCCGGGTGAGGAAGGTGGGAGGTTGATGGGGCGAAGGGGCGCGCGTGTTCGCAGTGACCCGCTTCAGCGGGTCATCGCGCAGGTGGCTTTACCGATTGCCGCTGAAGCCGAGACCCGCTGAAGCGGGTCACTACGAACATTGCTCACCCCTCAACAACCGCGATCAGTTCGATCTCGATGAGCCAGTCGGGGACGACGAGGGCTTCGACGCCGACGAGCGTGCTCGCGGGCGGGCTGTCGGGGTTCAGGTGCTTGCGGCGCACCTCGCGGATGATCGGCACGTGTTCCGGCTTCAGGCCGACTACGAAGTAGGACACCTTCACCACGTCCTTGAAGGTCGCGCCCGCGGCGGCGAGCGCGGCCCCGAGGTTCACGAACGTGTATTCGACCTGCGCGCGGAAGTCGCCCTTGCCCACGACCTCGGCGCGCTCGTTCACGCTGACCTGACCGGATACGTACACCGTGCGCCCGGCGGGCGCGGCGACGACGTGGGTGAACCCGTTCGCCGGATTCAGGGCGGGCGGGTTGTAGAACTCCTTCGGCATGGCGCGGCTCCGAGTAGAGGTTGAGCAAATGTCGGCGCGGGTCACTTGAACCGCGCGAGCGAGTACGGGGCGGGGTCGAGGTGCGGCGCGACGCCGGCGATCAGCTCGCGCACCAGCCTCGCGGTTGCCGGGGCCATCGACAGGCCGAGCATGTTGTGCCCGGCGGCGACGAACACGTTCGGCGCGGCCGGCGCGCGGTCGATCACCGGCACGCTGTCGAACGTCATCGGCCGCCAGCCCCACCACTCTTCTTGTACGGGTTCGGCCAGCGGGTCGCGCAGGTACAGCTTCGCGGTTTCGGTCAGCAGGCTCAAGCGGTTGCGGTTCAGGCGCTCGTCGTACCCGGCGAACTCCATCGTCGAGCCGATGCGGTACCCGCTGGCGAACGGCGTGACCGCGACGCGGTGCTCCTCGAAGATGAGCGGGTACGTCGGGCACAGCGCCGGCCGCGGCATCGTGACCGAATAGCCCTTCCCCGGTTGGATCGGCACGCGACACCCGAGCGCGGCGTTCAACTGCGGGGTCCACGCGCCCGTGGCGACGACGACGTACTCGGCGCTGATGTCGCCTTTGTTGGTGAGAACCGCGGTCGCGCGGCCGTTGCTCGTTGCGAAGCCGCGAGCGGCCTCAAACTCGCGCAGTTCGACACCTTGCCCAATCAAGACGCGCTTCAGCTCGCTCATCAGCCGGTCGGGGCGCAGGTGGGCGTCGGACTCGTACAGGTAGCCGCCGGCCATGCCGGGCCTGAGCGCGGGTTCGAGTGCCGCAAGCGCGGCGGCGTCGAACCGCTTTGCTGGCATCGCGAACTCGCGCCGCAGCAGTTCGTCGGTGTGGGCGTAGTGATCGAAGTGCTTCGCCGTCTGAAACACGAACAGCAAGCCCTTCGATACCCACTCGCACTCGATCCGCTCGGCGCGGATGATCTCATCAAACAGGCCGCGCGACGAGTTGAGCAGCGCCTGAATGGCGCGCCCGGCCGCCATCATGTCGCGGGCGTTGCACCGGCGCGCGAAGCCGAGGAACCAGCGCAGGTTGGCGAGCGCGACCCGCGGGCGCACCTTCAGCGGCGAGTTCCTTTGGAACAGCGTTTTCAGCGTACTCCATATCGCGCCGGGCGCGGCGAACGGCAGCACGTGGCTGGGGCACACGTACCCGCAGTTGGCGTGCGAACAGCCCGCGCCGAACGCGCCGCGGTCGAGCACTGTGACCGCATACCCGGCGCGCGCCAGTTCGTAGGCGCAGCACGCGCCCACCACGCCCCCACCCACAACAACGACGCGCTGCGCCATTGGAACTCCATGAATGGCGAACGGCCGGTGTCAGCCGGCCGGTGAGACGTTGACCTCTCACCGGCCGGCTGACACCGGCCGTTCGCCAAGAACACACTACTTCTTGGGCTTCGGCTGCGTGGTGTACGGCGCGTCGTCCGTGCGGAACGGCGTGGCCGGCAGCCCTTCCTTGTTGAAGAAGTTCAGCGTCGGCTTGGCGAAGTTCACCCAGCCGAAGCGCACGGCGGCCGGTTCCGGTACCATCTCGCAGGTCAGCACGACGGTGTCGCCCTTGATGGTCGCCTTCGCCGGGTGAAACTTGCCGTCCTTGCCGGCGACCGTGAACCCGACGAGGTCGCCGTCCTTCGCCACCAGCCCGCCGCCGACGTTGTCGAACGTGAGGGTCGCGGTGCCGCTCGCGTACTTGGCGTCCTTCAGCGTCGGGCCGTAGTACACGATCTTCTTCCCGTACTCGATGCCGAGCGCGGCCAGCGCGAGGCGCTCGCCCACCGGCTGCTTCGGCTTCGGGTGGATGTCAGTCTCGTTGCCGAGGTCGGTGATGACCGCGATGCCGGTCTTGGGCAGGCTCTTGGCCGCGTACAGTTGCGCGTCGCGCAGTTCGGCGTAATCGACGCCGCTCGCGCCGCCGCGGAACGGGGCCAGTTGCACCAGCATGAACGGCAGGTCGCAGTTGTACTGCTTGCGCCAGTCCTTGATCATCGCGGTGAACAGGGTGCGGTACTCGTAGGCCTTGCCCGCGTTGGACTCGCCCTGATACCAGATCGCGCCCTTCGTCTTGAAGCTGAGCATCGGGTAGATCATCGCGTTGTACAGCACGCTGGGGCTACCGGGGCCGGGCGCGGCCGGCTTCGCACTGGGCTTGGCCGGCTCCTTCGGCACGGGCTTGTTGTCGGCCTTCGCCTTGTCCGCCGCGATCTTCCACGCGGCGTGCGCCTTCTCGTAGGCCTCGAGCGCGGCCTTCGGGTTGAAGTCGTCCGCGGCCTTCGCGGTGGCGCGGGCGGCGTCCGCGTAGTACTTCAGCATCGGGTCGGCGTCGAGCGCTTCGAGGCTCGTCCACGCCTGCGCCGGCGTGCCGCCCCACGAGCTGTGAATCAGGCCGACGGGAACGCCCAGTTCCTTCTGGAGCTTCTGGCCGAACGCGAGGCCGACGGCGGAGAACCCGCCCACGGTGTCCGGGCCGGCTTCGACCCACTTGGTGAAGTGGGTCAGGTCGCTCTGGTCGGTGATCGGCTTCGCCGCGGTCCGCTTGTTCACGGTGAAGAGGCGCAGGTCCGCGTTCTTCGACCCGTCCTTCACCTTCTGAGGCGTCTCGCTGGCGTTGACCGACCACTCCATGTTCGACTGACCGCTGCACACCCACACCTCGCCCACGGCCACGTTCTTGAACTCGATCTTGTTCTTCCCTTCGATGGTGATCGTGTACCCGGTGCCGGCCTTCTGCTTGCCGAACTTGGCCGACCAGTTCCCCTTGTCGTCGGCCTTCACGCCCGACGCGCTCGTGGACGCCGCGCCGTCGCCCTTGCGCTCGAGTGTGACGTTCACGCCCTCGTTCGGCGCGGCCGTGCCCCAGACGACGATGTCGGTGCCCTGTTGGAGCACCATGTTGTCGGAGAAGATCGGGTGTGGCTTGACGTCGGCGCGGGCGGTGCCCAGCGCAAACACGCTCGCGCCAAGCGCGAGCAGTACGGCCTTGAACGGTCGCATGGGGAGAGACTCCGAAGGTGTGGAAACGCGAGCCAACTGTAAGGTAGGCGAACGACAAGGTAAGCGCCGCACGCGCGAAAAGCAACGTAGTGCCGCGGGAAAAGCCGCCCGCGGCTCCGCAGCGCGCGCTACCCGATGCAGAACAGTTTCTCGGTTCGCGCGCCCTTGTCGCGCAGCCCCGCGCGGATGTAGACGCGCCCGTCGCACACGGTGGGCGTGGCGAACGTGTCGTTCCCCAACTGGTTCTCCTCCAGCGCGTGGTACTCCTTCGGGTTCGCCTTGAACAGGAACGTCTTGCCGCTCTCGTTGGTGGCAAGGACCGTGTCGCCCACCAGCACCGGGGACGCGGTGAACGTGCCGCCGAGCCGCGCGTTCCACTGCTCCGCCCCGGTGTCGCTCTTCCAGCACATCGCGATCCCGTCGTCCGTGACCGCGTACAGGTAGCCGTCGCGGTACAGCATCGAGGGCACGTAGACGCGCGTCTTGATGTCCCACGCGATCCCTGAGCCGTCGAGTTTCACCGCGGCGACGTGGTTCCGCGGGTAGCCGCCGCTGGTGAAGACGTGCTTCCCGTCCGTAACGGTGGACGTGACGCACTCCTCGGTCGCGCCCTTCAGCTCCCAGTTCTCCTTCCCGGTCAGCGGGTCGAGGCTGGTCACGAGGTTGCAGCCGATCACGATGAGTTGGTCCTTGCCGCCGACCGGGACGACGATGGGCGAGCAGTAGTTCGGCAGCTTCGGCCGCTTGCGCTCCCACACGATCCTCCCGGTCGCGCGGTCGAGGCCCGCGACCCGGCCCTGCCCGTCGCCCTTCGTGTCCGCGGTCACGAGCAGGAGCGGGCCGTACACGGCGGGCGAGCTGCCGTAGCCCTGATGGAGGGTGTAGTCGGCGACCTTGGTTTGCCACACCTGCTTGCCGTTCAGGTCGAGCGCGGTGGCGCGGATCGCGCCGTCGTTGGGGAAGTTGATGTACACTTTCTCGCCGTCGCACGCGGGCGTGGCCGAGGCGTGCGTGCTCTTCCCGTTCAGCCCGGCCTTGATGAACTTCCCCTTGTGAACGGGGGTGTGCCACAGTTCCTTGCCGGTCTTGCGGTCGAGGCACAGCACGCCCTGCGTCTCGGACTTCTCGTCGGCGGTGGCGAGCAACACGCGGTCGCCGACGACGATGGCCGACCCGTGCCCGCGGCCCGGCACCGGCGCTTCCCACACGATGTTCTTGAGCGCGGTCCACTGCTGGGGGAACTTCTGCGCCGGGGCGACCCCGTCGCGCGTGGGCCCGCGCCACCACGGCCAATCGTTCGGCCCGATGTTCGGCTTGGCGTCGGCGGCAGGCAAGTACGGGGCGAGCGCGACCGCGGGCGCGGCGGCGAGGAAGTCGCGACGGTTCATGAGTGGCCCCAGAAGGAGAGCGGCGGGGGAGCGCACAGTGTAGCGGAGACCGGGCGCGCGTGAAGGGAGAAAGGCGCGGCCCCTTGCCCGCGCGCGGCGCGCGGGGTAGCCTGATGCCGCCCACCTTTCCCTCACGCCGGAGCCGCAGAATGAAAGCCCGCCTCGTCGCGGTCGCGCTCGCGACCGCTCTCCTCGTCCCCAGCGCCCGCGCCGAAGACAACAAGCCCCCCGCGGGCTTCACCGCCCTGTTCAACGGCAAAGACCTCAACGGCTGGCAGGGCAACATCGACATGAAGCAGCGGGCCACCATGCCCAAAGAGAAGCAGGCCGACTTCGTCGCCGGGCGCACCAAGACCGCGCACCAACACTGGACCGTCAAGGACGGCGTGATCCACTGCGACGGCAAGGGCGGGGTCAGCCTCCAGACCGTCAAGGACTACGGCGACTTCGAGCTGATGGTGGACTGGAAGATCGAGAAGAACGGCGACAGCGGGTTGTACCTGCGCGGCCAGCCGCAGGTGCAAATCTGGGACTCCGAGAACACGCCCGGCGCGCGTGGCGCGGACAAGAACTCCGGGTCCGGCGGGCTGTGGAACAACCCGGCCGGCGAAAAGGCCAAGATGCCGCTGAAGAAGGCCGACAAGCCGGTCGGCGAGTGGAACACGTTCCACATCGTTGTGAAGGGCAAGGAAGTGACCGTGAAGCTCAACGGCGAGTTGGTCGTCGACAAGGGCGAGCTGCGGAACTACTGGTTCCCGAAGGAGCCGACGCCGGCCGCCGGGCCGGTCGAGCTCCAGTTCCACGGCGACCCGCTCTGGTTCAAGAACATCTACATCAAGGAACTGAAGTAGTTGATGTTCGTAGTGACCCGCTTCAGCGGGTCAGAGCGCTTGCGGTCTTCACGGCAGCGCCCTGAGCTAAGACCCGCTGAAGCGGGTCACTACGAACATTGTTCGCGCGTCGTCACTTCCCCGCGAGCGCCTTGATCGGCGTGCGCAAGAAGAACACGCCGCTGCCCCCGGTTTGCGCCTTATCGTCGTCGTAGAACACGGTGCCGATGGTGTCTTTGTCGAGCTGTACCGTGCGCGGACACGCCCGGCCGCCGATCGCGCGGCCGGGGTCGTAGAACACCACCGCGTTGTCGAAGTCCCACGTCTTGCCGTCGTCGCGCGACACCACGAACCGCCACTTGTTCCCGCCCACGCCCTCGCCCAGTACTTCGCTGGCGACCAGATAGCCGTTGTCGAGGCCAACCATGTCGAACCGCCAACCGTTCTGCGCGATCTTCGGGAACGGCGCGATCTCCTCCCACTTCGGCCCCTCGGTCGTGAGCCTGCGGCCGGTGCCGCTGACCAGCGTACCCTTCGGCGTTCGCACAATTGGCACGAGGCCGTGCGGGGTCTTGTCGAAATCCGTCACCTTGTCGGTTTGCGGATCGAAAGCCAGCGTGCGGTCGCTAAGTGAGAACACCCACTGGCCCGTTGGCAGTTCGATGAACGGGTGCCGCACGACGCTGAACTCCTTCGGGTTCATCGGTAGCGCCTTCGGCTTGCCCCACGTCTTGCCGTCGTCGGCGCTCACGCTGAACTCGACGTAGCGCGACTTCTTGTTGCCGTTGTTCGTGTCGGTGTACCACACGTTCCACGCGTGAACGACGCGCCCGTCGCGCAGGGCGGTGAGCGAACCGGGGTAAATCTCGGCGCGCTCGGTCAGCGCGAACGCTTCCGGTTTGCTCCACGTCTTGCCGCCGTCTGCGGAGCGCGTCAGCCTCAGGTCGCGATAGTTGGTCTGACTGTAGATGACGAGCACGGTGCCGGCCGTCGTGACGCAGGCTGCCGGGTGAATGTGCCCGCTCACGCCGCTGGCGATGCGCACCGGCTTGGGCGCGTCGTCGGCCGCGGCGGTGGTGGCGAACAGGGCGAGTGCGATCAACGACAGGCGCATGGCAGCGTCTCCGGCGTGGGGTGACGACACGATACCGCGGCGCGCGCCGCAGTGCCACTTTCATTGCAGACCGGCGGCGCGTACACTCTCACCATCCGCCAGTTGTCACCTTTCCCCGGAGCCTGCCGTGCGATTCGCTCCCTCTCTCGTAGCGTTCGCGCTCGTCGCGCCCGGCGCGTTCGCCGCCGATCCCCCGGTCATCAAGTCACTAAAGGGCGGGCCGTGGTCCGCGCCGACAACGTGGGTCGGCGGGGCGGTGCCCGCCGCCGGGGCGCGCGTGCTCGTCTGTGAAGGCCACACCGTCGTCTACGATGCGAAGTCGGACGCCGTGATCCGCGGCATCAGCGTCAGTGGTACACTCGTCTTCAACACGGAACAGGACACCGTGCTGAACGTCGGCCTCATCAAGATTCAGGCGGGCAACGAGTACAGCGAAGAGGGGTTCGACTGCGACCACGCCGCGCCGAGCGAGAAGAAGGGCGCGCCGCCCGCGCTGGTCGTCGGCAGCGGCGAACTGCCGATCAAAAAGACCGCGCGCATTCGCCTGCACCACGTCGAGGGGATGAACAGGGAGACGTGCCCGGCGATTGTGTGCTGCGGCGGGCGCATGGACCTGCACGGCCAACCGCTGTCGCGCGGTTGGGTGAAGCTCGGCGCGCCCGCGAAGATCGGCGACACCAACATCACACTCGCAGAAGGTGTGAAGGGCTGGAAGGTCGGCGACCGGATCATCGTGACCGGCACGCAGACCCACGGCAACGCCAAGACCGAATCGACCACCGAAGAGCGCGTCATCACTGGGATTGAGGGCACGAAGCTGATATTCGACAAGGCGCTGTCGATGGCACACCTCGGCGACGGCGAGTACCGCGCGGAGGTCGCGAACCTGAGCCGCAACGTCGTGGTCGAGAGCGCGGACCCGGCCGGCGTTCGCGGGCACACCATGTACCACAAGGATTCGAGCGGTTCCCTCTCGTACGCCGAGTTCCGGCACCTCGGCAAAAAGGAGATCCTCGGCAAGTACGCGATCCACTTCCACCTGTGCCGCGACACCATGCGCGGCTCGTCGGTCGTCGGCTGTTCGATCTGGGACAGCCACAACCGCTGGGTCACGGTCCACGGCACCGATTACCTCGTGGTCCGCGACAACGTCGGCTACAAGAGCATCGGCCACGGGTTCTTCCTTGAGGACGGCACCGAGACGTACAACGTGCTCGACCGCAACCTCGCGGTGGGCGCGGTCCGCGGCAAGCGGTTGCCGAAGCAGGTGCTCCCGTTCGACGGCAACGAGGGCGCGGGCTTCTGGTGGACGTGCAGCCTCAACAGCTTCACGCGCAACGTCGCCACCGAGTGCGACAACTACTGGTTCCGCTACGAAGCCACGTCGGGCAGTTCGCTCAAGCTGGTGTTCCCGATCCGCCAGCCGGACGGCTCGCGCAAGAACGTGGACGTGCGGACGCTCCCGTTCGTGCGGTTCGAGGACAACGAGGTTCACAGCGTTCACGGCTTGTACGGCGTGAACTTGGGCGAGGGCGTGAACCGCGTCGGCCCTGACGCGGCGCACCCGTTCGTCGTCAAGAACCTGAAGATTTGGGACACGCACTACGGCTTCCGCCCGCAGGTGCCGAACCTGATCGTCGAGAACCTGCACATCCACAAAGTGGCCTACGGCGTGTACCACCCGAACTTCGACGGGCACTACTACAAGAACGTGCTCATCAGCCAGACCAACACGGAGCCGTTCAACCGCGGACACGACGACGCGAGCGTGCAGTACGGAACGCTCGTCGTGGACGGCCTCACGTTCGACGGCTGCCGCAGCGGGGGGATGCCGCTGATCCAGATTTCGGACGACAACCCTACCGGCAACGCGGTCACGCACATGCGGAACGTGAAGACCGTGAACTGGACCGACGGGAGCAAGCAGCGCGCGCTGGCGAACCTCGGCGGCGGCCCCCGGCCCACGCCCAAGAGCGCGAAGGGGGTGCCCATCTTCTTCCACGGCTACTTCGGGCCGGGCCGCGTCGCGATGGTGGTCAGCACCAAGTCGGGCGAGTTCAAGGAGCAGCCGAACACGTTCCGCGAAGAGAAGAACCTGACCGGCGACGGGTCGCGGGTCACGGAGGTGAAGGACGTGGAGTTCCCTGCGTTCCCGAAGTTCATCGACGACCTACCCCCGGCCACGATCATCACCGGCGTCAGTAAGAAAGACGGGAAGTTGCTCGTTCGCGGCAGCACCATCGACAACGGGACCGTGAAGCGCGTGACCGTGAACGGCACCGAGGCGAAAGCCACCGGCGCGAACTTCGGCGAGTGGGAAGCGACCGTCGACGCCGCGCCCGAGGTGAAGGCCACGAGCGAAGACGCCGCGGGCAACGTCGAAAAGACCCCGATGGTGGTGAAGGTGAAGTGAACGAAGACCGAACGGCCGCAAAACAGCACAAAGGGCGCAATAGAGGCAGAAAGCAGAAAGGCCGTTTTTGACAGGATTGACAGGATGAAGAGTTGAGCCGACTGGTCTTCATCCTGTTCGCATCCTGTTAATCCTGTCAGAACTATTCTGCCTCCTATTGTGCCCTTTATGCTTTTTTGCGGCCATTATGCAGTTGCGGAGAAACGGTGTGCTGATCGTGATGGCGGGGTTGCCGGGGACGGGGAAGAGCGCGCTGGCGACCCAGCTCGCGCGCGCCCTCGGCGGGGCGGTTCTCTCGAAGGACGTGGTGCGCGCGGCGCTGTTCCCCGCGAACAGCGTCGATTTCACCTCCGAACAAGACGACGTGGCGATGAACGCGGTGTACTCGGCCGCGGCGTACCTGCTGACCGCGGATCCGGCGCGCCCGGTGCTGATCGACGGCCGCACGTTCAGTAAACCCGGCCAGATCACCGTTCCGCTCACGCTGGCTGATTTGTTGGGCGTGCCGGTGCGCGTCGTCGAATGTACCTGTTCCGACGACACGGCCCGTGCGCGGATCGCGCGCGACGCGGGCGCGCATTTGGCCGGGAACCGCACCCCGGAGTTGTTCGACCGCGCGAAGGGCGCTGCCGTCGCGCTTGAAGTGCCGCGCCTCACCCTCGATACTGGGGCGCTGTCGCTGGACGAGTGTGCGGCCCGCGCTCTCGATTACGTTCGCCCGTCGTGCTAAGCCGCAAGCGGCATTCTGGAGCTGTCCATGACGCGCTTCCTTGCCTGCGCCCTCACCCTCACGCTCTCGACCTCGGCCCTTGCCAACTGGCCGCACTGGAGGGGGCCGAACGCCGACGGCTCCGCGCCCGCCGCCGATCCGCCCGCCAAGTGGGACGCCGACTCCAACATCAAGTGGAAGGCCCCGCTCGTCGGGAAAGGGAGCGCAACTCCCATCGTCTGGGGCGACCGCGTGTTCGTCGTGACCGCGGCGAAGACGGACCGGATCGCGAGGGCCGACGAACTCCCGAAGGTCGATCCCAAGTTCAACGTGAAGACCGAACCGCCGAAGAACTACTACAAGTTCCTCGTGCTGTGCTTCGACCGCGCGACGGGCAAGAAGCAGTGGGAGAAACTCGCGGCCGAGATGGTGCCGCACGAGGGCACGCACGAGACGCACTCCTACGCCGCCGGTTCGCCCACCACCGACGGCAAACTGCTTTACGGCTCGTTCGGCTCGTTCGGCACCTATGCCTACGACTTCGACGGGAACCTGAGGTGGTCGCGCACGGACCTTGGCCGGATGCACACGCGCCTCGGCTGGGGCGAAGCGGTCACGCCCGTGATCGCCGGCAGCGCGCTCTTGCTCAACTACGATCAAGAAGCCGACTCCAAGCTCTACTGCCTCGACGCGACCAACGGAAAAACGAAGTGGGAGGCCAAGCGCGACGAGAAGACGACGTGGTCCACGCCGCTCGTGGTCGAGCACGCCGGCAAGAAGCAGGTCGTCACCAACGGGACGACGCGCGTGCGCAGCTACGACCTCACGACCGGCGAAATCGTGTGGCAGGTCGCGGGCATGACCGTGAACCCCATTCCGTCACCGCTCCGGTTCGGCGACTCCGTGATCTGCGTCAGTGGCTACCGCGGCGCGGCGGCGGTGTCGGTGCCGCTCGGCTCGCAGGGCGATCTCGCCGACAAGGGGAAAGTGAACTGGCGCTACGGCTCCGGCACCCCGTATGTGCCTTCGCCCGTGCTCGTGGGCGACAACCTGTACTTCACCTCGACCAACGAGGCGCTGCTCACGGTCGTGAACGCCAAAACCGGCAAAGCGGTCGTCGAGAAGGAGCGGTTGCCGCAGGCGAAGAACTTCTACGCCTCACCGATCACGGCCGCGGGCCGCGTGTACTTCGTGGACCGGACTGGCACGACACTGGTGCTTAAAGCCGGCGACGCTGTGGACGTGCTTGCAGTCAACAAGCTCAACGACCCCATCGACGCCTCGCCCGTGGCGGTCGGTAAGCAGTTGTTCCTGCGCGGCGAGAAGTACCTGTACTGCGTCGAGGGGAAGTAAGCCCGGCCTCCGGGGCGTGGCAAGTTAACCGCGGAATCGCCGTGAGCCGCGGCCCGGTTCGGCGTCTACTTCGTATCGGATCGTACGGTCTTCGAGGGGGGCAGTGCCATGTCGCTCGGTCGCCGGTCGTGGTGGTTCGCGGGGCTGCTCGCCGTTGGCGCGGTTCGACTCGTCGCGGCGCAGGAGCCGAAGACCGGGGCCGAGAAGGGGGAGAAGGCGGAGGAGCCGGCCGCGGGGGGGCTCCCGTCCGGCGCGGTCGCGCGCCTCGGCCAGACGCGCCTGCGCCACGCCGACCGGCCCACGTGCGTGGTCTTCGCCCCGGACGGCAAGACGTTCCTCACCGGCGGCGAGGACGGCACCGTGCGCACGTGGTCCGTCGCCACCGGCGCTCAACTCCAACTGCTCCAAAAATCCGGGCTGAAGGTGAGCGAGCTGCGCCTCACCCACGGCGGCAAGCGCCTCGCGGTCCAGTTCGGAACCGATGGGCTGATCCGCTACTTCGACCCCGAATCCCTCCGCGAGACCGGCTCCACCCCGTTCCTCAACAAGCACCAGTTCGGGTTCACCGCGGACGGCGCACTCATGGCGACGACCGACCTCGTCGGGACCGTGACCGTCACGGAACTTGCCAACGACCTGCCCAAGCTCGAACTGCCGGGCGCGGACGTGTTCCACTTCCGCCCGGACGGGAAGGCCATCGCCATCGGCGACAAGAAGGGCAACGTGGCCGTCCACCTCGTCACCGGCGGGAAGCCGATCTTTCGCGCGAAACTGGGCGGTGCGGTCCTAGGCGTGGCGTTCAGCACCAACGGCGCGCGGCTCGCGGTCGGGCTGAAGTCCGCGACCGGGGACGACGCGGTTCACGTGTACGAGTTCGGCAAGGACGACGAGAAGCCGGTCGCCGAGATCACCGGGGTGAACCTGCCGCGGGCGTGGGTCGGCACCGACGCGCTGGCCGTGGGCAGCGGCACCGAGGCCGGCGTGTACGACCTCGCGAAGAAAGCGTGGGCCGGCGCGGGCCGGGTAAAGGGCATCACCGGCGACTTCGCCGTCTCCCCGGACGGTACGAAGCTCGCCGCCACCGGCACCGGCCTGCGCGTCCGCCTCTACGACCTGACGACCGGCAAGCAACTGCACGCCGAGAACGACAGCTTCCCGGACCCGGCTCTGCTGATCGGCTCCGCGGACGGCAAGGCCCTGTTCCTCCTTACCACCGATACCGCGTACCTGTGGCAGGTGGGCGCGGCGAGCGCGACGCCCGCGGGCACGCTGCCGGGCCAAGTCGTGACCGCGACCGCGGCCGGCGGAACGCTCGTCGTCGCCACCAAAAACGAGGTCATTACCTACACCGGGTTCGACCCCTCGAAGCCGCTCCCGGCGAAGCCGGCGCATACGTTCAAGGACAGCGCCGGCGCGCGCGCGGTCGCCGTAACCGCGGACGGCAAGCGCGTCGCGTGGGCGCAGAAGGAGGGCACCGACGGCGTCGTGACCGAGGCTAACGCCGACGGCACCGGGGCGCGGCGCACGGTCCCGGTCGCCACGACCGTACTGGGCATGGGCTACAACCCCGCCGGCGACCGCCTCGGCGTCCTCGGCCGCGACCCGTTCCTGCGCCTCTGGGACGTGAAGCCCGGCGCGGCGGTGAAGGAGGTGTGGAAGGCGCGCGTGCTCCGCGGGCTGCGCGGCACGGTCGCGTTCAGCGCCGACGGCAAGCTCGTGACCGCGGTGTCGTCGGCCCAACTCGCGGTGTTCGACGCCGCCGACGGCAAGGACGCTTACGACAAGGACGCCGACCCGCGCAAGCCGCGCTACCAGTTCGAGAGGTACACCGATCAGGGCCAGATTCAGCACGCCGCGTTCACCCCGGACGGGCGCAACGTGGTGGTCGGCGCGGTCGGCGCGTACGGGCGCGTCGAGGTGTGGGAACTCGCGACGCAGGGCCTCGCGCGGGCCTTCACCACGGGCTACGGTGGCACCTCGCGGATGTGCGTGTTCGCCAACGGGACGCGCGTCGCCAGCGCCGGCGCGGAAGAGGCCGTGACCGTCTGGGACCTGACGTACCGGGTGGGCAAGGCCGCGCCGAAGGCCGGCGAGTTGCTACTGGCATGGGCCGATCTGGAATCTGCCGACGCCGCCGTCGGGTGCCCGGCGGCGAAGGCCCTCGCCGCGGCCGGCGACGCCGGTACCGCCACCATCGCGCGCGGCACGAAAGACATTCTGGCCGCGGAGAAGAAGATCGCGGAGTGGGTGACGGACCTCGGCTCGCAGACGTTTAGCGTCCGCGAGATCGCCATTCGCGAACTGGTCGCGCAGGGCGCGCGGTGCGTGCCCGCCGTGACCGCGGCGCTCACGTCCGACGACATGGACACCCGCGACCGGGCGAAGGAAGTGCTGAAGAAGCTCGACGACAAGGGTGTAACGACCCCGGCCCATGGGCTGAGTGCCGACACCCTGCGCCTTGTCCGCGCGGTACAGGCCCTCGAAGAGATCGGAACGGACAGCGCGAAGGCCGTGCTACAAACGATCGCGGGCGGCGGCGGGCGCGCCGGCGACGAGGCCAAATCCGCCCTCGCGCGCCTCAAGAAGTGAGGTACTCAGCGAACCAAACGGCAGGGGGCTTACGCCCCCCGCTCGCCACGGTCACGAGCTACTTCGCGGTCGAGACGAGTTCGATCTTGGTCTTCGTGGGATCGACGAGCGGCCCCAGTTCGTACACGTTGCGGTAGCCGTAGCCGTACAACGCGGTATACGTCGAGATGTTCAGCGACAGCACCGGGTTCTTGCTGGGGAACGCGGCGGCGGCCGTCGCTGCCCGGCCCTTGTTCGCCAGCGGGTTGTTGAGCGGTGTGATGGTGGTACTCGCCGGCGCGCCGCCCGCGGTGAAGTTGTTGTTGCAGTATATCAGAATGGTCGCGTTCTTGTCCGGCAGCACGCGTTTCAGGCTCTCGATGTCGATGTCTGCGAAGCTCAGGTTCACCGAACCCTTGATGTGCATCAGGTCGAACTTTTCCTTGCTCCGCGCGTCGAGGATGATGACGCCGTCCTTCTTGCTCAGTTCGATGAAGTCGGCCTCGGTGAGGCGGCGCTTGAGCCGGTGCTCTTGGGCCGCGACTGCGATCTTCATGTACCCTTGGAAGTCGATGTTCGGGTTCGCCGGCGCGAGCCGGTCCGGGTTAATCGGCCCACTCGCCGCGGGCGCGCCGGGGCCTTGCGGTTGCTGCGGCGGAACCGCGGCGGTGGTGACGCCGCTCAGGTGTGCGGCGAGGAACCCGCCGGCGAACACAAGCGCGAGAACGACGTACTTCATCGCGAAGCTCCCGTAAGGAGAAGGGCGCGGCGGGCGATCTACCACACCTCACGATCCAGTGTAAAGCCTGTGAGCGCCGAACGGCGCAACGGGGGTGTAACAACCTGTAGGGTGGACAAGGCATTGCGCCGTCCCACCACTGCCTGTGCGAAGAAGGTGGGACGGCGCAATGCCTTGTCCCACCCAACAAGAGGCCTCACCATTGCCTGTGCGGAGAAGGTGGGACGACGCAAAGCCTTGTCTCACCCTACTTCAAGCCAAGATGTCCTTCACCACGTGGCCGTGAACGTCGGTCAGGCGGTAGTCGCGGCCTTGGAACTTGTACGTCAGTTTCAGGTGGTCGACGCCGAGCAGGTGCAACATGGTTGCGTGCAAGTCGTGGATCGGGAACACGTCCTTCTCCGCGTGGTAGCCGAACTCGTCGGTCGCGCCGTAGCTGAGTCCGCCCTTTACCGCGCCGCCGGCCAGCAGCACGCTGAACCCCTTCATGTGGTGGTCGCGCCCGCTGCCGCCCTGCGACATGGGCGTGCGGCCGAACTCGCCGGTTAGCACGATCAGCGTGTCGTTGTACATGCCGAGGCGCTTCAGGTCTTTGATGAGCGCCGCGAGCGGGCGGTCGATTTCCTCGATCTTCAGCTTAATGCCGTCCTTGATGCCGCCGTGGTGGTCCCAGTCGCGGTGGTAGAGCTGAATGAAGCGGACGCCCTTCTGGGCGAGCCGGCGCGCGAGCAGGCAGTTGCCGGCGAACGACCCGTCCGGCCCCTTCGTGCCGTAGCTTTCGAGCACCTTCGCCTGTTCGTCCTTGAACTCCATCAGCGCCGGCACGCTCGTCTGCATCTTGAACGCCAATTCGTACTGCGCGATGCGAGTGGCGATCTCCGGGTCATCGACTGCGGCGTTTTGGAGCTTGTTCAGTTCGGCCACCGCGTCGATCACGTCTTTCTGCTGGTCCTGCGCGACGCCGGCGGGCGTGGGCAGGTACAGCACCGGGTCGCCCTTGCTGCGGAGTTGCACGCCCTGAAACTCGCCCGGTAGGAACCCGGCGGCCCACTGCCGCGCCGCGATGGGCTGGTTCTGCCCGCCGCGCCCGTTCGAGGTGAGCACTACGAAGCCGGGCAGGTCGTCGGCCTCCGCGCCAAGGCCGTAGGTGAGCCAACTCCCCATACTCGGGCGCCCGGACACCGAACTGCCGGTGTTCATGAACGTGTGCGCCGGGTCGTGGTTGATGGCTTCCGTCTTGCAGGAGCGCACGATGCACAGGTCGTCCGCGACTTCCGGCAGGTGAACGAACAGTTCGTTCATCTCCTGACCGCTCTTGCCCTGCTTCTTGAAGCCCCACTGCGGGCCGAAGCAGGTCAGCTTCGCGCCCTGCAACTGCGCGATGGGCTGGCCCTTCGTGACACTCTCGGGCATAGGCTGGCCGTGCCGCTTCCCCAGTTCCGGCTTGTGGTCGAACAGTTCGAGGTGGCTCGCGCCGCCGGCCATCACCATGAAAATGACCCGCTTCACCTTCGGCGGGACGTGCGGTTTGGTGACGACGCCCTTCCACTTCTCGACCTTCGCCGCGGCCGACGCGCGGTCGTCGAGGAGCGAGGCGAGCGCGACCGCGCCGACGCCCCGGCACGAGTTCGTGAGGAAGGTGCGGCGCTGGTGCAGGCGAACGGCTTGGGGGTTCATGAGTGGCTCCAAGAGTAGGCAACTCCCTCCGCGAGTTGCCATTTCGGAATGCGTAGGTCAGGCAGAAGTGGCAACTCGCGGAGGGAGTTGCCTACCCTCACTGCCTCGTAATCGTCTCGTGCAGGTTCAGGATCGTGCGGCACACGCTGACCCACGCGGCCAACTCTTCCGGCTTCACGTCCTTCGGCGCGGGCGTGTCGCCGACGGCGAGCAGCTTCTTGGCCTCGTCGGGCTTCGCGGCGAACTGCGTGCGGTGCTTCTGCAACAGCGCGAGCAGGATCTGCGCTTCGGCCGGGGCCGGGGCGCGCCCGGTGGCGCGCTGGAACGCCCACAGCACGCGAGCGCCGTCGCCCGCGCCGCCGTCCTTGAGCACCTTCGCGGCGAACGCTTTGGCGGCTTCGACGAAGACGGGGTCGTTCAGCAACACGAGCGCCTGCTGCGGGATGTTTGACTTCGGCCGGTCGCAGGTGCATTCCTCGCGCGAAGGCGCGTCGAGCGCGACCATCGCCGGGTGCGGGAACGAGCGCTGCCAGTGCGTGTACATGCCGCGCCGGTACACCTTGTCGCCGGTGTCCTTCTGCCACTCGCGCGGGGGGAAGTTGAGCGCGGTCCAGTACCCCGGCGGCTGGTACGGCTTCACGCTCGGCCCGCCGATGGTCGGGTTCAGCAGCCCGCTGACAGAGAGCGCCGTGTCGCGGACGAACTCGGCGTCGAGGCGCTGGCGCGTCTGGCGCGCGAACAGCTTGTTCATGGGGTCGCGCTCGCGCACCGCGGGCGTCTCGACCGACGATTGCTTGTACGTGTCGGACGTGACCATGAGGCGGACCAGCGCCCGCACGTCCCACTTCGTCTTGAACTCGCTGGCGAGGTAGTCGAGCAGTTCGGGGTGGGTCGGCAGGTCGCCCTGCGTGCCGCTTTCCTCGAGCGAGCGTGCGAGGCCGTAACCGTAGAAGACGCGCCACAGGCGGTTCGCGGTCACGCGCGCCGTGAGCGGGTTCTCCGGGGCCACGGCCCACTTTGCGAGGTCGAGGCGGTTGTAGCGCCCGGTACCGGCGGCGAGCGGAGGCAGCGGCGGCAGGAAGGCTGGCGTGTTGGGCGTGACAACCGCACCGGTGCTGTCGAGCCAGTTGCCGCGCGGCAGGACGCGCACCGTGCGCGGCGCGCCGCTGATGGTGATCAGCACGCGCGGCATCGCGTTCTCGAACGCGGCGCGCGCCGCGGTCGCCGCCACAATCGCCGCGCGCTCGGCCTTGAGGTCGGGGGCGTTGTCGCGTGCGAAGTTCTCCAGCGCGGTCGCCTCGGCCGGGGTGCGCTTGTCGCGCGGCTTCGCCAGCGCCGCCTTGATGTTCGCGGGCACAACGACGGTGGCCGGGCCTTTCTTCCCGGTCGCCGGGTTCGGCCACTTCTCGACATCGGCGAACGCCTTGTCATCGCCCGCGAGCTTCTTCGCGGCGGCGGCCAACCTCTCCTGCGCGTCGGTCACGGCCTTCGCCGTGCGCACGAGGCCGGCTTCCTGTTCGGCGGTCACGGGGATTGGCGTGCCCGGCCCGCGGCCGCCGACCGCCGGTTCCTGAATGTCCGCGAAGAACGCCGCGACCGAGTAGAAGTCCTTCTGCGAATACGGATCGAACTTGTGGTCGTGGCACTCGGCGCACATCAGCGTGCCGCCCAGCCACACCTGCCCGAAGTTGCGCACCCGGTCGGCCGAATACTTGGCCTCGTACTCGCGCGCCTGCGCCCCGCCCTCCTCCGTTGTTTGCAGCAGCCGGTTGTAGGCGCTGGCGATCTTTTGCCATCGGGTCGCGTTCGGCATCAGGTCGCCGGCGATCTGCTCAACGGTGAACTCGTCGAACGGCTTGTTGTCGTTGAACGCCTTGATGACGTAGTCGCGGTACGGCGACACGTTCATCGGGTTGTCGCTGTGGTAGCCGATGGTGTCGGCGTAGCGGACGAGGTCGAGCCACCACACGGCCATGCGCTCGCCGTAGTGCGGGCTGGCGAGCAATCGATCCACCACGTTCTCGTACGCCTTCGGGTCTTTGTCCTCCACGAACGCCTTCACCTCTTCGGGGGTCGGCGGCAGGCCGGTCAGGTCGAAAGTGAGGCGGCGGATGAGCGTGACGCGGTCCGCTTCTTTGGCGGGCGCGACCTTCTCCGCGGTCAATCGCGCGCGGATGAAGGCGTCGACGGGGTGGGCCGCGCCCTTTGGCACGTCCGGCCGCGCGACCTTCGTGAACGCCCAGTGGTCGCTATACTTCGCGCCCTCAGCGATCCACTGCTTGAGGGTCGCGGTCTGCGCCGGGGTCAGCGCCGGCTTCTTCGACTTCTCTGGTGGCATCCGCACGTCCGGGTCGGCGTGGATCACGCGCTTGAACAGCTCGCTATCGTCCGGCTTGCCGGGCACCAGCGCCCCGGACTTGACCGCCTCGTCGCGCAGGTCGAGCCGCAGTTTCGCCTTGCGGCTCTTCTCGTCCGGGCCGTGGCACTGGTAACACTGCGTGGAGAGAATGGGCCGCACGTCGCGGGCGAAATCGACCGGGGCCGCGGGCGCGGCCTTCGCGACCAGCAACGAACATGCGAGATAGAGCAGCGTTCGCATAGGATGGCTTCGGCAGGGAGGGCGGTACGGTGAGAGTGACAGTATAGCCGGCGGCACCGCGAACGCGAGAGGGCGCGCGCGAAACCGAAAATGGTACTTGAGTGCTATCACCGTGTTGCTATTGTTTCAGGAACTACTCGGTTCCTTCACGATCCGTTGAGAGGCGATATGGGGATTGCCAAGAAGCTCGCGTACCGCATTCGCACGCTGCGCGAGGCCGCGGGGCTGTCGCAGGAAGAGGTCGCGCAGAAGGCCGAATTGAGCCTGTCGCTCATCACCAAGATGGAACAAGGGCGGAAGGCCGACCCGCGGGCTAGTACGCTGCTGGCACTCGCCGGCGCGCTCGGTGTGCGCGCCGGGCAACTGATCGAGGACCTGACGAAGCCGCCGGAAGGCGCGTTCCCCAAGAAGAAGGGGAAGAAAAAGAAGAAGCGCGACGAGGGGACCGCGGAACCGGGAGCCGATGCCGCGCCGCCCGAACCGGCCGCGGCCGTCGAGAAGCCGGCGAAGGCGAAGAAGCCGAAGAAGGAAAAGAAGAAGGAACCGGCGCTTGCCGCGGTGTAAAATCCGGCTCCCGCACGGGCGAATCTCTCATCATCGCCGCGCCGCGCGACCCTGCACCGGAGGTTCCCTGTGTCCACAAACGGTCCCGATCTGCCGCCGATGAAAGAGTTCAAGTCGGCGCAGTACGAATTCAACGACGAGCAGAACCGCGAGTTCTCGGCGCTCGCGGACGCGATGCGCGTGACCGCGGGCCTGCTGCAACTCGCGGGCTTGGCGTTCGTCGTGCTGGCCGCACTGACGGCCGCGAGCGCGTCCAGCGCCGGCGCGAACACCGTCGCCGGGTTCGGTCCGGCCATCGGCCTCGGCTCCGCGGCCCTACTCGCGCTGTGCATCGGGTTCTGGACCGGCGGCGCGGCCACGTCGTTCCGCAAGGTCGCCGAAACCAAGAACGAAGACGTGTGGCACCTGATGAACGCGGTCGGCTCGCTCCGCGCGATGTACGGCCTGCTCCGCACGATCATCCTCGGCAGCCTCGTCCTGATCGTGATCGGCCTCGGCCTCGTTGCCTTCGGAATGATGGGCAAGTAGCCCCGTTCAGGTCAGCGGCGCGGGAACGGGCACACCGTACCGCGCCGCGACCGGCGCGAGCGCGTCCAGAATCCCCGCGTACAACTCCACCCCGTTGGCGAGCGCGGCGCGCTTGCGCGCGAGGCCGCGCTCGCCGGGAACCCGCACCGGCTCCGCACCCGCGGGCGCGGACGCCCGGCACGCTACTGCAAGCCAACTCGTTTCGCGCGCGAACGCTTCCGCACCGCCGAACGCCGCCGGGTCGTGGACCTGCACGAACACCGAACCGCCCCATCGCGTCGGCTTCTCCGCGCGCCCGAACCCGCCCAGACCTTGCGTGAGCGCTTCCACTATGAGCGCGACGCCGTACCCCTTGTGCCCGTGATCGACGCCCCCGACCGGGAGCAAGGTGCCCGGCGGAGTCGTAAATAGCGCGTTCGGGTCGTCGGTCGGCGCGCCGTCGGCGGCGCGCGCCCACATTCCGGGGAACCGCTTCCCCTCGCGCCTTAAGCGCGCGGCCATGCCGTTCGTGGTAATCGAGGCGCTGATATCGATCAAGATCGGGTCGCCACTGGTGGGGATGCCGACCGCGAGCGGGTCCGGGGTGAACACCGGGGTGCGCCCGCCGAACGGCGCGACCGTTGCAACGGCCGGGTCCGAGCTGGCGATCGTCACCATCAGCCCGCGGTCGGTGGCGCGCTGAAGGAACGCCGCAAGACAGCCGATGTGGTGGCTGTTGCGAACCACGACGGTCGCGGTGCCGAACTTCAGCGCCCGGTCGCACGCCAGATCGACGGCGCGCGCCGCGAGCCACACGCCGGGCAACCGGCGGCCGTCCCACGTCACGGCCGCGCCTCGGTCGGCGACCACGTCCGGTTCGCCGCGCGGGGTCATCGCCCCGGATTCGAGTTCGCCGATGTATGTGGGCGCGAGCTGTAAGCCGTGGGTCGTGTGGCCGAGCAGGTCGGCCTCCAGCAGTCCCACGGCGACGGCGTTCGGCTTGTCGCCGTCGCACCCGGCGGCGGCGAACAGGGCGGCGGCGAAATCGGTGAGGTCCGCGGCGCGGAACCGCGGTGCGCGTGCGGTCGTCATGGGAGCAGAGGTACGAATCGTCGCGCGGGCGAAAAGTGAGAGCGCTAGTGCAATTCCTTGATCGGTTGGCCGTAGCACAGACGGTGCGTGCGCCCTTCGGGGTCGAGGAGTGTGGTCGCGGGGTCGATCCCGAGCAAGCGGTACGTAGTCGCGGCGAGGTCGGCCGGCGTGAGCGGCTTGTCGGCCGGGTACGCGCCCTTCGTGTCGGACGCGCCGACGGTGCGCCCGCCGGTCAGCCCCGCGCCGGCCAGCACCACACTGAAGCAGTTCGACCAGTGGTCGCGCCCGCCCGGCCCGCCGGAGTTCTGGAACGTGCGGCCGATCTGCGGGGCGCGCCCGAACTCGGTCAGCACCATCACCAGCGTGCGCGCGAGCAGCCCGCGCGCGTCGAGGTCTTCGATCAGTGCAGAAACGGCGCGGTCGCACGGCGGCAGCAGGGCCGACTTCAGGCGCGTGAACCCGTTACTGTGGGTGTCCCAGTTGCGCCCGCCGCCGACGTTCGGCCAGTTGACGTTGACGAACCGCACGCCGGCTTCGACCGCGCGGCGCGCGAGCAGCACGCTCTGGCCGAAGGTGTCGCGGCCGTAGCGCTCGCGGACGCGGGCCGGCTCCGCGCCGATGTCGAACGCGGCCCGCGCGCGGGTCCCCGTTAGAAGGTCGAACGCGCGCCCGTACTGGGCATCGGGGCCGTTCGTGGCGGCGCGCTTGTCGAGGCGCGCGAGCAGGTCGCGCCGCGCCGCGAGGCGCGCGTCGGGCAGGTCCACGGGGCGCGTGAGGGTGGGCACCGCGAAGTCGGGCGCGTTCGGGTCGCCGTGCAACCGGAACGCCTCGTACCGCGCCCCGAGCCACCCGGCGAACTGCCCCGGCGTCAGGTGCGCGTTCTCGATCAGTACGTCCGGCACCATCGCGAACGCGGGCACCGTGACGGGCGTGGGCCGCAGCCGGGCCGCGCCCGCGCCGAGCGTGGGTTGGTCGGTGGGGCGCGGCGGCGCGAGGACCGCGTCCTCGCCCACCGGCTCCTGCCCGGTCAGCATGTGGTAGCACGCGGGGCTGTGGTTCCCGAGCCGCCCGTCGAACCCGATGCTGCGCACCACGGTGAGGCGGTGCGCGACGCGCGCGAGCCGCGGCAGGTGCTCGGTCATCGGCACCCCGACGGCGCTGGTGCGCACGGTCTTGAACTCGCCGCGAATCTCGGCCGGTTGCTCCGGCTTCGGGTCGAACGTGTCGAGGTGGCTCATGCCCCCGTTGAGGAAGATCAGGATGCACGAATCCGCGCGCGGCGCGGGCGCACCGGCTGCCCGCGCGCGCCGCAGTACCGGTAGCGCGAGCGCGCCGGCGATAACCGAGCGGCGGGAGAGCAAGGGCGCGGGCATGGCGAATCGCGGTAGTGCCGTGATCGACTGAAACTCCACGTTACCCGTGAGGCGGGCTAGGTGCGCTCGAAAAACCGCCACGAAATGTTGGGCCGGTTCGACCGCCGAACAGCACCTGCATGATAGTCCACACGAGAAGCCACATGCCCCCCGCGACACCCGCCGATATCGCCCGCCGCTCACTCGCCGATCATCTCGCCGCACTCCCGGCGGCCGAACTGCTCGCACGGTACGCCAGATCGCGCGACGCCGAAGCGTTCGCCGGCCTCGTTCGACAGTACGGACCGATGGTTCTGGGTACGTGTCGGCGGGTACTGGGCGCGTCGCCGGACGCGGACGATGCGTTCCAATCGGTATTCCTCGCCCTCGCGCGACAGGCCGGGTCGTTCCGCGACTCCGGCGCGCTCGCGTCGTGGCTGCACCGCGTCGCACTGCGCACCGCACACAAGGCGCGCACCCGCCGTGCGGCGGTCGCCGCGCCTTCGGCCGACATGCCCGAGCCGGTCGATCCGGCCGACCCGCTCGCGAACGTCGCGTGGCGGGACGTGCGCCGCGTACTCGACGAGGAACTCGACGCGCTGCCCGAGAAGTTGCGCGGGGCGGTTGTCCTGTGTTGGCTCGAGGGTCTGACACAGGACGAGGCGGCCGCGCGACTCGGCTATTCACTGAACACGTTGAAGCGCCGGCTCGAAGCGAGGCGCGCCCTACTGCGGTCCCGGCTGGCGCGGCGCGGCCTCTCCCCGGCGCTGGTCGTCGCGGCGGTCCTCGACCCGACCGGACTCCGGGCCGTGCTGCCGGACGCGGTCGCGCTCCTCGCGGTTGAAGCGGGCCTTGAGGTGCCCGTCTCACACGCGGTCGAATCGCTCGCGGTGTCTGTCTCGGTATCCGCGCCGGCACGAGGGGCTCTACGTGTCGCGCTAGGGCTCGTGGTCGTCGGGACTGCAACGGCAGGGGTGGTGGCCCTGAACCGCAACGATCGAGGGGCGCACGAGTTTCGCGTTCGCGCCGAACCGAACACGGCTCTTCGTGATCGACCGCGAAGGCGCGATTCAAGTGTTCGACACCGAAACCGGGCGCGTCGTGTCCCGGTTCGTGCGCGGTGACGGACCCGAGGAAGACCCCGGCTCCGGGGCCGTGTGGTTCCCCGCTGGTGCGTCCCACTTGTTCGTGCGCGCGGGCAAGGAACTCCGCGCCCTTGACCCGGGGACCGGGACGACCGTGCGAACGATCCCGACCCCCGGCACGCCGCTGGTCGTCACACCGGACGGGCAACGTGTCTACGCCTACCTCGGCCCGCGGATCGTCTGGCGCGGGGGCGTTCGAGGCGATGCCCCAGCGTGCGCTTGTGCCGTGATCGAGGGGTTCTGTCTTGCACAGGATGCACCGATGCCGCGACAGGAAACACAACAGGAGATTGCCAGCGTGGTCTTGTCGCGGTTCGTCGGCTCAGCCTGTTACCGGCTCCGCGCTCTCCCCGAAGCCGTACACGAGTTCGGCTCCGTTCTTCTTGAGTTCCGACAAGTTGTCGCGATTTGTAGGGAGAGAGGCGAAGTGCTGCTCGTGGCGATGGCGATTGACTGACTCAGGTGCGCCTCCTCAATAGTCCTGCTTCTCCATTTTCAGCAGCGCCTCTTTGAACGCGGTCGCGGTCGGGTAGCGGTCGGCCGGTTCGCGTGAGATGGCCGTCAACAGGATGTCGGAGAGGCGCTGGTCGATCTGCGGGTTCAACGCCTTCGCCTCGCGCGGGGCCGTGTTCAACCGGCGCAGAAAGGTTTCTTCGCTCGACACCGAGCGCTCCCACGGCAACTGGCTGGTGAACACCTCGTACCCGGTCACGCCCAGCGCGAACAGGTCGACTCGGTGGTCGGTGGCCTTGCGCTTGATGATCTCGGGCGCGAGGATGTCGGGCGTGCCGGTACGGTTCCCGCCCACGCAGAACGGCGGGGTGTACGGGATCGTCAGACCGAAGTCGATCAACTTCAGCACGCCCTCCTTGTCCACCATCACGTTGCGGGCGCACAGGTCGCGGTGCAGCCACTTGTTGTCGTGCATGTACTGGAGCGCGTCGCACAACTGCGCCATCACGCTGACGCGGCTCCCCTTCAACTGCGGGGCGCGGGTCTCGACGAGGTAGTTCAGCCCGAGGCCGTCCACCCACTCCATCACGAGGTAAGGTTCGCCCTGCGTGGTAACGCCGTGTTCGAACGTGCGGACGATGTTGTCGTGGCGCATCGCCATGCAGATCTCGCCCTCGCTCGGCTTCTTGAGGCCGACGAACCGCTCCTCGAACTTCTTGGTTTTGAGCTTGTCGAGCAGTTTGAGGCAGACGTGGCGGCCGAGTTCGCGGTCATAGGCGCGGAACACCTTCGACATGCTCCCCTGCCCGGTGCGGCCGGCGCTCAGGTCGAAGCGCTTCTCGAGGTTGATGCGCTTGAGGCCCTTCTTCGCGCCGCCCCCGCCCGCGCTCGCGCCGCCCTTCCCCTTGCCGAACAGAAAGTCGAACAGGCCCACAGGAAACCCCAGTGAGGAGTGAGGAGCGAGGAGCGAGGAG
This sequence comes from Planctomycetota bacterium, assembly GCA_016872595.1. Lineage (GTDB taxonomy): Bacteria > Planctomycetota > Planctomycetia > Gemmatales > Gemmataceae > Gemmata. The sequence goes on along the minus strand of VGZJ01000003.1, from coordinate 31,086 downwards.
CGAGGAGAAAGACTGGCATCGCCCCTGTCTGCTCTCCTCAGTCCTCAGTCCTCACTCCTCACTTTACACAATTTGACAGTAGTCCACGATTCGCGCGACCTCTGTGCGCAGGTCGCGCCGGTGAACGATGCGGTCCACGAACCCGTGCTTCAGCAGGAACTCGCTGGTCTGAAAGTTGTCCGGCAGTTCCACGCGCACGGTGTTGCTGATCACGCGGCGGCCGGCGAACCCGATCATCGCCTTCGGCTCGGCCAACGTGATGTCGCCTTGGAGCGCCCAACTCGCGGCCACGCCGCCCATCGTCGGGTTCGTCAGGATGCAGATGTAGAGGCCGCCGGCTGAGTCGTAGCGGGCCAGCGCCGCGGACACCTTCGCCATCTGCATCAGGGACAGGATGCCCTCTTGCATCCGTGCGCCGCCCCCGGACCCGCTGACGAAGATGAGCGGTAATCGCATTTCGGTGGCGCGCTCGGCGGCGCGGGCCAACTTCTCACCGACCACGCTCCCCATGCTCCCCGCCATGAACGAGAAGTCGGTGATGCCCAGCACGACGCCGCGCCCGCGGATGAACCCCTTCCCGGTCACCGCCGCGTCGAGCATCTTCGTTTTGTCCTGCTCCTCCGCGAGCCGCTGGTGGTACGGGATGCGGTCCACGAACTCCAGCGGGTCGCACGGCTTAAGGTCCGTGTCCCACTCCTCGAACGTGCCCTCGTCGAGCAGTTGCGCGATGCGGTCCTTCGCCGGCATGGTGAAATGGTGGTCGCACTCCGGGCACACGTGCTGCCGGGCCTCGACCTCCTTCTTGTACACCGTGGCCTTGCAACTCGGGCACCGGAGCCACAGCCCCGCCGGGACGCCCTGCTTCGGCCGCTCGGTCGCCATTCGTTCCACCTCGGCTACCTCTGTGCGTTCTGCGTATCTTACTCGCTCGCCTGCGGCTCACTGCAAACCAATTACTTGTCGTCGATCTGTTGCAGACTCTTGAACGCTTTGCCCTCGACGTAGGCCAAGAACGCGCCGCCGCCGGTCGAAACGTGCGTGAGCTTGTCGGCGTAGCCGAACTGCTCGACGGCCTCGGCCGTTTCGCCGCCGCCCACGACCGTGACGTCCGCGCTCGCGGCCATCGCCGCCGCGACGCCCTTCGTGCCGGCGCTGAAGGCCGGTTGCTCGAACCAGCCGACCGGCCCGTTCCAGATCACCGTGGCCGCGCTCGCGATCTTCGCGCCGAACGCGGCCAGTGTCTTCGGGCCGATGTCCACGCCCTCGAACCCCGCCGGAATCGCGCCCTCGCACACGCGCGTTTGCGCGAGGTCGTCCGACTTGGCCGCGAGGCAATCGACCGGGAGCGAAATCTTCGTGCCGACGTGCGGCAGCAGCGGACCGGCTGCGGCCAGTTCCTCGTCGGCCACGCGGGTCGCACCCACGTCGGTGCCACGGGCCTTCAGGAACGTGTACGCCATCTTCCCGCCGATCAGCAGGTGATCGACCTTGGCGAGCAGGGCGTTGATGAACGCGATCTTGTCGGACACCTTCGCCCCGCCCATGATGCCGAGCACCGGCTTCTTGGGCGCGCCCATCAGCCCTTCGATGATGTCGAGTTCCTTGGCCACGAGCAGCCCGACCGCGCGCGGCTTACCGGCGGCCTTGAGCGCCGCGGGCACGGCCACCATGCTCGCGTCCTTGTCGTTGTGGCATGTGCCGAAGGCGTCGTTCACATACGCATCGGCGAGCGCCGCGATCTCGGCCGCGAACGCCGCGTCGTTCTGTTGCTCGCGCGGGTCGAAGCGCAGGTTTTCGAGCAGCAACACACCGCCGGGCTTGAGCGCGGCAGCGGCGGCCGTCACCGCGGGGCCGGTCACGGTGTCCGCGGCCTTCGTCACAGGCAGGCCGAGCAACTCGCCGAACCGCGCCGCGACCTTGTCCATCGTGAGGTTCTTGCGCTCGTCCGCGGTGGCCTTTTCGGGCCGCCCGAGGTGGCTCATGGCGATCACGCTCGCGCCCGCGCCGAGCAACTGCTTGACGGTGGGGAGCGCGGCCCGGATGCGCCGGTCGTTCTTCACGGCCCCGGTCTTCTTGTCGAGCGGGACGTTGAAGTCCACGCGCACGAGCACCCGCTTACCCGCGATGTCGCCGAGGTCGGAAAGCGTCTTCTTCGCCACGAAATCGATCCTCAGTGATGAACGGTCCCAGCGTCGAGCTACTTCTTCTTCGCGAGCGGGGTCTTGGTGAAGCGGTACAGTCGCGCTCCCACAACCTCGTAACTGACCTCGCGCGTCGTTTTGCCACCGAGGGACGAATCGATCTGCTTGTAGCTGGTTTCCGCGCGCTTGGCCTCGGCCTCGTTCGTGTACTCAAAAATCGTCAGGTTCTCGCGGTGCGTCTCGGTGTTCGCATACCCGTCGATGCGGTACTTCGCGGTGGCGCTCACGAACTCGTCGCCGGGTTTGGGCACACGCCCGCTGAACGACTCGTACCCACTGACCTCTTGCAACACCGACCAGAACGCATCGGGGAACGGGGCCGACTCCGGCGTGCGTGCCCACAGTTCCTCGATCAACTTCGAGTTCGGCTCGGCGTTGCCGAACCGGGCCACCACGACGAGTACTGTCGGCTTAGGTTGGAACACGGCCTGCCCCAGCAACGGGTGCCGGTACGCGGTCTTGTCCCCGACCTTGATCTCGCGCCACTTGGCCTTCTCTGCACCTTTCGCGAGATCGAAGGGGGCTTTCAGCGTGTAAGCTACCACATTATCGCTGCTCAACTCGGTCGAAGAGAGTCCGCACAGCACCATGTCGGGCGTGACCCCGAAGGCCGCGGCGTCCGAGGGGAGCGTGGCCGGGGTGGTGCGCGGCCCGGCGAAGTCGGTGTACGTGAGCGTGTGGCGCTGCGTCGGCCAGTACACGAACAGGTCTTTCGACACGTCGCGCTTCGGTCGCGTGTTGAGCGTGCTCTCGTTCCCTTTGGAACTGTTGCCGCCCTTGGTGTCGCCGCCCTTACCGTCTCCGCCCTTGTCACCGCCGCTGAACGCGAAGTACCCGCCGACACCGAGCAGTAGGAGCGCGAGGACGCTGCCACCGATGATGAGCGGTAGTTTGCTCCCGCCCTGCTTGCCGCCCTTCTTCTTGCGCGAAGTACGGTCGTCGTCGTCCTCGTAATCTTCGTCGCGGCGCTTCTTCCGCGTGGGGCGGTCGTCGTCGTCATCTTCCTCGTCGCGCTTCTTCCTGTTGCGCGTCGGGCGCTCGTCGTCGTCGCGACCCTTCTTTTTGCGCTTCGGCGGCGTGTCGTCCTCTTCCGCCACCTCCGCGGCTTCGACCTCGTCGGCGACCTCTGCCTCGACCTCGACGACGGGCTTCGACTTGGCCTTCGGCGCGGGGGCCGGAGCCGGCTTCGGCGCGGGCGGTTCGTCGTCCACCACCTCGAACGACGGCGCGGGCTTGGGCGCGCCCACCTCCTGCGCGTTCGTCGCGGTCACGACGAACGCGGTACCGCACTTCGGGCACTTCACGGTTTTGCCCAGCGGCGCGACCGGCGTGCGGAGCTTCGCGCTACAGGAATCGCAGGTGATGACAGCGGGCATGAGCCACCTACGGAGGACACGCAACGAAGGATGCGCAACGGCCCACGGATTTCAACCCGCGGGCGCGCTGCGCGGGCACTCGTTACCCCTTGCTCTTGATGAACTTCATGAGGTCCACGCAGCGGTTGCTGTAACCCCACTCGTTGTCGTACCACGACACCAGTTTGAACGAGGTGCCGTTCAGCCCGATGCCGCTGCCGGCGTCGAAGATGCTGCTCGACGGGTCGTGGACGAAGTCCGTCGAGACCACGTCGTCCTCGGTGTAGCTCAGCACGCCCTTCAGGTACGTCTCGCTCGCCTTCTTCATCGCGGCGCAGATGTCCTTGTAGCTGGTCGCCTTCGAGGTCTTCACCGTCAGGTCGACGACGGACACGGTCGGCGTGGGGACGCGGAACGACATGCCGGCGAACTTCTTGCCGACCTCGTCGCCGAACACGCGGCCGATGGCCTTCGACGCCCCGGTGCTGCTGGGGATGATGTTGACGGCCGCGGCGCGCCCGCCCTTCCAGTCCTTCTTGCCGCCCTGCCCGTCCACCACCTTCTGCGTCGCGGTGTAGGCGTGAACGGTGGTCATCAGCGCCTCTTCGATGCCGAACCCTTCTTTCAGGAGAACGTGAACGAGCGGGGCGAGGCAGTTCGTGGTGCAGCTCGCGTTGCTGATGATGTTGTGCTTCGCGGGGTCGTACTTGTCGTTGTTCACGCCCATCACAATAGTGATGTCGTCGTCGGTGCCGGGGGCCGAGATGATGACCTTCTTCGCGCCCGCGGCGATGTGCCCCTTCGCGTCCGCGGCGTTGGTCCACAGGCCGGTGCTCTCCAACACGTACTCGACCCCGTACTCCTTCCACGGCAGCTCGTTCGGCTTGGCCTTGAGTGCCAAGGTTTTCACCTTATGGCCGTTGACGACGATAAAGTCGCCGTCGGCCTTCACGTCGGCCTTGAACCGGCCCTGCGTGGAGTCGTATTTCAGCAGGTACGCGAGGTTGTCGGCCGGGAGCAGGGGGTCGTTGACCGCGACCACTTCGATGTCGGTGCCGAGCGCGCCCTGTTCGGCCATCGCGCGGAACACTTGGCGACCGATGCGCCCGAACCCGTTGATGCCGACCTTCACAGCCATCGCAGCGATCTCCGATTAGAAGCGGCGCACCGGGCGGAGAGGGCGGCGAACGGGCCGCGGGCCGGAATGCGCGTTCACGGGATAGGGTATGCGCCGCGGCGCGCGATTCCAGTGCCGCGCGCGCCCGCGGTCGCTACACCAGAGGGCAGCGGCGAGCGGGCGTCAGCCCGCCGGGAGCTGTGATACAGACACGCATGACGGTTCTTCGTTGTGCGGCACCGACGGGCTTACGCCGCGCCGCTCGCTTACCCTCTGCCCTCCCACACAGGAATCTGCCAATGTCGAAGGTTGTGCGCGTGGCCGTGACCGGCGCGGCCGGTCGGGTGTCCAGCAGTCTGATCGTGCGGCTCGCGTCCGGCGAGGTGTTCGGCCCGGAAACGAAGGTCGTCCTGCAACTGCTCGAACTGCCCGCGTCCGTCGCCCCGGCCGCGATGAAGAACCTCGAAGGGGCGATGTACGAGTTGCAAGACTGTGGGTTCAGCACGCTCCAAGACGTGATCATCACCGACGACCCGAACAAAGCGTTCGCCGGGTGCAACTACGCCCTGCTGGTCGGCGCGGCCCCGCGCGGGCCGGGCGAGCAGCGCAAAGACCTGATCCGCAAGAACGGCCCCATCTTCGTCGGGCAGGGGCAGGCCATCGCCAAGTACGCCGCCAGCGACGTGCGCGTCCTCGTGGTCGGCAACCCGTGCAACACGAACTGCCTCATCGCCTACAAGAACGGCCGCGAAGTGCCCGCGGACCGGTGGCACGCCATGACCCGGCTCGACCACAACCGCGCCGTGTCCGCGCTCGGCATCAAGGCCGGAGTCGGCAACGAGCAGGTGACGTGCATGACCATCTGGGGCAACCACTCGAACACGCAGTACCCGGACTTCACCAATGCCAAGATCGGCGGCAAGCCGGCCACCAGCGTCATAACGGACCGCGCGTGGCTCGAGGGCACGTTCGTCCCGAACACGCAGGACCGCGGCAAGTTCATCATCGACACGACGAAGGTGTCGTCGTCGTTCTCGGCCGCGAACGGGGCCATCGACCACGTGAAGAGCCTCGTGCGCGGCACCCCGGCCGGCGACTGGACGAGCGCGGCCATCGTGTCGAAGGGCGAGTACGGCGTTCCCGCGGGCCTCGTGTTCGGCTACCCCTGTACCTCCGCGGGCGACGGCAACTGGAAGGTGGTCGAAGGACTGAAGCTCGACGCCTTCGGCCAAGAGAAGTTCAAGAAGTCGCTCGACGAACTGCTGCAAGAGCAGGACGTGGTGAAGGACTTGCTGCCTTCGTAATCGAGAAGAACCTAACCCCCCAACCCCCTTCCCTAATTGGTAAGGGGGAGCAAGTACAGACCGCCCTCGAACTCCCCTTCCCTCTGAGGGAAGGGGTTGGGGGGTTAGGTTTCGGCCCTCCATGCAACTCCTCCTCGTCCACGGCCTCGGCCGCACGCCGCTATCCCTGTTCGGGCTGGCGGCGTTTCTGCGCGCACGCGGGCACCACACGCGATTCTTCGGTTACTCCTCCACCTTCGAGAATGTGCCGCGCATCCTGCGCCGCTTGAAGCGGGTGCTGCGCGACCTCGCGGGGCGCGGCGCGCCGATCGGCCTCGTCGGGCACTCCCTCGGCGGGCTGTTCTTGCGCACCGCGCTGCCCGGAGTGCCGGCTGTGCGCGTGCATCACCTCGTGACGCTCGGAACGCCGGCCGCGCCGTCGCATGCGGCGCGGCTGGCGTGGTGCTGGCTGCCGCCGTTCCGCGTGTTCGCGCGCGACTGCGCGCGGTTCCTGATGAATCCGGGCACGTTCGCGAATCTGGGCGTGCCGGCGTGCCCGTTCACCGCGGTCGCCGGCACGAGCGGCCCGCGCGGGCGGTTCGCGCCCTTTGGCAGCGAACTGAACGACGGCCTCGTATCGGTGGCCGAGGCACGCGGAACCGGCCCGGAACCTCTGACGGTGCCGGCACTTCACACCGTCATCATGGACGCGCCCGCGGCGCGCGCCGCCGTCGCCCGTGCCTTCGGGCTTGGTAAGCTGTAGCGGTTGCTCCAGCGCATCGGGCACGCGCCCCGTCTTGCCCCACCCGCGAGGTCAGGGCGGGCGCGGCGGGGTGCCGAAGCAAACTCGTGGACCGTCTTGCCACGAGGTTTGCCATGCCCGCCGACAGCGCCGTTCGCCCGCGCCCGCCGCTGTTCCGCGCTCTCGGGGCCAGCGACCCGCCGGCCGAGGTGGTGGTGGGCGGCGCGACCTACGCCCGCACCGAAATCTACAAGCACGACTCGTGGGCCGCGACCGCCGTTTACAGCGGCGCGGGCGGAACGCAGATCGTCTGCAAGTTCAACCGGCAGCAGACGCTGTGCGGGGTGCCGGCGCGGTGGCTGGGGAACCGGCTCGCGGCGCGCGAGGCCCGCGCGCTGGCGCGCCTCGCGGACCTGCCGGGGTCCCGCGCGCACTCGGCCCTGTCTACGCCGCCGGGCGGGTGCAGCGCAACGCCGTCGCGCGTACCTTTATCGCCGGCCACCCGCTCGGCGCGGGCGAGCGCGTCGGCCCGGATTTCTTCCCCGAACTGCGGGCCGCGCTCGCCGCCATGCACGCCCACGGCATCGCCTACGTCGACCTCCACAAGCGCGAGAACATCATCGTCGGGGACGACGGCCGCCCGTACCTCGTGGACTTCCAGATCTGCTTCGATGTCACACACCCGCGGGTGCGCTGGGTGCCCGGCACGCGCTGGGCCTTTGAGCAGTTGTGCATCGGCGACGTGTACCACCTCGGCAAGCACGTCGCCAAGAGCGCGCCGGGCGAAGCGGTCGCGCCACCGCCGATCCCGCTGTGGCTGCGCCTGCACCGCGTGTTCGCCGTGCCGTTCCGCCAGATGCGGCGGCGGCTACTGGTCGCGCGCGGCATCCGCAACGGGAGCGGGGCCGCGGCGTCCGAGATGTTCGCCGAGGACGCGGTCCGGCGCGAACAGGCCCGCGCCGCCTGACCGCCGTTCGGCTACACTGACCTCCGCACGTCACCCCGGAGGTTGTCACCATGCCGTCCACCGCGAAGAACGTCCTCGGCGGGCCGCTGCAAACGTGTTCGACGAAGCCCCTCACCGGGTTCTACCGCGACGGGTGTTGTAACACCGGCGCGGAGGACGAGGGGCTGCACACCATCTGTTGCCACGTCACCGCCGAGTTCCTCGCGCACCAGAAGTACATCGGCAACGACCTGAGCACGCCGTTCCCCATGTACGGGTTCCCCGGCCTGCGACCCGGCGACCGCTGGTGCGTCTGCATCACCCGCTGGAAGCAGTCGCTGGAGGCCGGGTTCGCGTGCCCCGTGGTGCTGGAAGCCACGCACATGCACGCCCTCGAGTTCGTAGACCTCGAAGACCTGCAACGGCACGCGGTCAGCATCAAGACCGACGCCTGAGCGCGCCCGACACTCACCAACGAGTCACACCCATGCAACTCGACGACGCCCCGCAGAGCGACAACGTAGAGGACCGGCGCGGGATGAAACGCGCGGGCCTTGCCGTCGGCGGAGGGGCCGGCATCCTGCTCGCCATCCTCGGCCTCGTCTTCGGCCTCGACACGAACAAGCTCGCCGGGCCGCAGGGCGACGGCGACGACAAGGGCGGGCAAAAGGGCGGGAAGAAGGGCCAGCCCCCCGCGGACGGGTACAAGGAGTTCGCGAGCAAGGTGCTCGGCCTCACGGAAGAAGTGTGGGTCGAACAGTTCAAAACTAACGGCTACGGCGCGTACAAGAAGCCCAAGATGGTGCTGTTCTCGGAGGCCGTCGATACGAAGGGGTGCGGTAGCGCGCCGTCGTCGGTCGGCCCGTTCTACTGCCCCGCCGACGACACCGTGTACCTCGACCCGACGTTCTTCACCGAACTGGAAGAGAAGCTCGGCGGCTCGAAGGGCGACTTCTCACAAGCCTACGTGATCGGCCACGAGGTCGGGCACCACGTCCAGAACCTGCCGGGCTACTCGGCCCGCACCGACGCCAAGCGCAAGAAGCCGCAGGAGAACGAGTACTCCATCCGCCTCGAACTTCAGGCCGACTACCTCGCCGGCGTGTGGGCGCACCACGCGGAGAAGAAGCGGAAGATTCTGGAGAAGGGCGACATCGAGGAAGCGCTGAAGACCGCGCGGGCCATTGGGGACAACCGCATTCAAGAGAAGATGCGCGGCAAGAGCCACCCGGAGAGCTTCAACCACGGCACCGACCGGCAGCGGTACGCCTCGTTCATGAACGGGTTCGACACCGGCGACGCAAGCAAGCGCAAGCTGATGCTGTATTTCGACGAGGACGCCACCCCGTTCGATAGGACCACCGGCGAGCTCCGCAACCGCGAGCTGTTCGGGAAGTAGCGGCGCGCCGCGCGGCCGGCTCAATACCGTCGGCCGCGCGCGCCTTCGGGGAACCCGCGGAACCCGTGGCCGATCCACACCCACCACTCGGCGACCGGCACGCCGTTCTCCTCGTACACGAACCGCTTCGCCAACTCGACGCGCTCGAACACCGGCGTGTTCTCGGCCAGCCCGTCGCCCACCCATACGAACGTGCGCCCGCGGAACGCCTCCGGGTGGGCCACGGGGTTCGGCCGCCACAGGTCGTACTGGCTGTGCCGGTCGGCCATCGCAGCCCCGAACGAGTACGTCTCCGGGTTCCCGGCGCAGTACACGCCGAGCGAACCGGGCACGTTCCACACGGTGCCGGCGATCAGCGGCTCCGAACCCGATTCCGCGCGGACGCGCGCGCGAACGGCGTCCACTTCCGCGCCGAGTGCCTTCCACCCGCGCAGGCGCGCGGTCGGGTCGAACTGGCGGATCGGGGCCGGGTTGCCGGGTCGCGGCGCGCCGCCCATCGACGCCAGCGCAGGGCGCATCAGGCCGGGGAAGTGAACGAGGGCCGACAGCGCCACGCCAAGCCCCAACCCGACCGCGACCAGCCGCGCGACGGCCTTCCGGTGCGGCCCGGCGAGCCGGTCGCGCGCCCACCCGACCGCGAGCACGGAGCCGGTCACGTAGGCGACCGCGGGCCAGTTCAGTTGCCCCGCGGCCTTGAAGCTGGCGAGCGCGAACACGCCCCACACCGGCACGCTACACCACCACAGGAACCCGCGCGCCGAGTCCGTGCCGCGCCGGTGCGCCCACGCCGCACACGCCCACACCGCGAACCACGCCCCGAGCAGGAACACGATCTGCCCGCCGGCGAACACGAACGGCCCGTACCAGCGTAGCCCGCTCCCGTACTTCCCCGCGGCCTGCGTCCCGACGTGCCGGAACGAAACCCAGTCGTTGGCCGCGTTCCACGCGACCACAGGCACCAGACCCGCAAGCGCGCCGAGCGCGAACAGCCAGAACCCCGCGCGGCGCAATTCGGCCCACCGGTGTACAAACAGGTAGCCGAACACGGCGCACGGCAGCAGCACCATCGGGTACTTCGCCAGCACGCCGAGGGCGGTGCAGGTCGCGGCCAGCAGCCACCAGCGCAGTGTGGAGTGAGGAGCGAGGAGTGGGGAGTGGGGAGTGGGGAGCGGGGCGGTAGAAGGAGCGAACCTGCCCTCACTACGAAGGCCACACTCTTCACTCCTCACTCCCAGCTCCTCACTCCTCACTTGCCCCGAGAGCGCCTTCCACACCCCGACGCAGGCCCAGCACCAGCACACGAGGAACGGCGGGTCGATAGTCATCAGGACCGCGCCGGCCGCGACCGGCGGGAACGTCAGCGCGAGCGCGACCAGCGCGAGCGCCGCTTTGTGGCTCTTGAGTGTGCCCGCCGCGAGGACGTATAACCCCGCGAGCAGCGCCGCGTGGCACGCCACTGCCGGGAGTCGGACCGCCAACATCGGCGAGCCGACCAGCGCGTTGCTGAGTGGACCGAACACCTCGCACGACGCACGGATCAGCCACGCGACCAGCGGGCCTTTGCTGTAGTAGTTCCAATCGAGGTGCCGCGACCAATGCCAATAGTGGGCCTCGTCCGGGGACAGGTCGAGCGGGCACCCGAGCGCGAGGTACGCGAGGTGAAACACGACGGAAAGCGTACCTAGCGCCAGCGCGAGCCGGTTGCACGCTCGGTCGGTGAGCCGGTCGGTCGCCGGGGGGTCCGATGTCAGCACGGTGACGCGCACGGCGGCCGGGTTCAGGGTTGGCACCATGCCGCACGTCGATAATGCGCACCGGGCGCGCACGTCAACCCGAATCCGGGCGCGTCACGGCGGGCGCGCCCGCGAACGGGCACAATTCCTAATCGGTTGTACAACCGCGCCAGAGTAGACCGCCGCGCCGCGGCGGCGCGAAGTGGCCGAAACGAAAACGGTTGCACAAGGCGCGCGACCCGATTGTAGCCCGCCATTCCGTGTCGAGGCATCGCGGCGCGAAGTGGCAAAATCGAAATCGGTTGCACAAGATCCGCGCGACCGGCGGACCCGGAGCGTGAGCGACGGGGTGGTCACAGCACCCGCCCCCCGCCCCGAAGTTGCAAAACGAAAAATCCTAGTACAACAAGCGCTTATCAGAATGAAGGCCGCGCCGCCGAAGTTGCAATACGACAAGTTGTAGTACAACGGGCGCATATCAGAATGTCCCCTTCGTGAGTGCCGCTCGGCTCGCGGCACCAACACCAAGAACCTGAACTTCCGTTCTTATAGTATACGAGATAACACATTAACTCAAGCCCCGTCGCGCCATTTTCCCGGCGCGGCAACTCCCCGGGTCGCGCGCCCGTCCGAGATTCCCACCGCCCGCCCAACCCCTTATCATGCCCTTACTCGAACACGAACCGAGCGCCGCACCCGAAGGGACCGCCATGCCCCCTGTTAAGAACGCGCCCGCGATCAACCCCGAAGAGCTTTCGCTCGCCGATCTTCAGTCCGAAGCCGAAACCATCCGCAAGCGGATCAACCGCTTCCGCGACTCCCTCGGCCGGTTCTTCGTGAACAAGCAGGAGATCATCGACCTCATGTGCGTGGCGGCCATCGCCCAAGAGCCGTTGCTGCTCATCGGGCCGCCCGGCACCGCGAAGTCCGACATCGTCGTCAAGTTCAAAGACGCGCTCGGCATCGCGCAAGAGGACTACTTCGAGTACATGCTGACGCGGTTCACCGAGCCGAGTGAGATCATCGGGGCCATCGACATCAAGGAGCTGCGCGACGGCCGCTACATCCGCAAGAAGGAGGGCAAGCTGCCGACCGCGCGGCTCGTGTTCCTCGACGAGATCTTCAAGTCGAACTCCGCGATCCTCAACATCTTGCTGACGATCATCAACGAGAAGAAGTTCTACCAAGAGGGCAAGCCGGAGCCGGTGCCGCTGCGGATCATGTTCGCCGCGACCAACGAGATCCCCGAACAGGGCGAACTGGCCGCACTCAAGGACCGCTTCGTGCTGAAGGTGCTCAGCCGCAGCGTGCAGGACGAGTTCTTCACGGAGCTGATCGACGCCGGGCTTCAGGGCGAGGCCTACAAGGGGCTGAACCAGAAGCCGTGGATCGAGGGCCACGCCACGCTCGACGACTTCCTGAAGGCCAACCGCTACATGACCCACCTGTTCGCGCGGAAGACCGGGGACGGCCGCGGCGAGGAGGAGAACGACCGCAAGAAGTTCTTCCCGGACAGCGTGTTCAAAGAGTTCCAGCGGTTGGTGAAGGTGCTGGTGCGCGAGGACAAGATTTTCATCAGCGACCGCAAGCTCGTGAAGCTGTACAAGCTGTTCCGCGTGCGCTCGTGGCTGTTCAGCGGCGGCGCGGTGACGAAGGACGACCTGCGGCTGCTCACGTACCTCGGCGAAACGATTCAGGAGATCGAGCACCTGCGCACGAAGGTGCCCGAATACTTGGGCGATGCGTAAGGCGCGCGATGCGCCCGATTCTTGCGGAGGGGGAACGCCTGTGGCCGAACTTTCGATCTCGCTTGAGCGCGACGGCAGGTGCGGGCGGTACGTCGTCCGTATCGGCTACCGGGCCGACGCCGACGCGATCCCGCACGAACACGAAATGCTGCACCGGCGGTTGGTGCGGGAACTGTTGCCCGGCCTCGAAATCGTTGACGACCGGAACGCGCGCGTGCGCGTTCAGCGCGAGAAACCGGCCATCGAGCCGGTAGTCGGGTGAGGGAGCCGGATGGGATGCGGGCCCAGTTCGGGACCGCCAGACGACGACCCGACCACCCTCGACCGCTGAGAACTTCTCCATGCCCACCCACGACGAAGCGGCGTTCCTGCACGCCATCGCCGCGGCCCCGGACGACGACACCCCGCGACTGGTGTTCGCCGACTGGCTCGACGAGCGCGGCTCCGACGACGACCGCGCGCGGGCCGCGCTCATCCGCGCGCAGTGCCGCATAGAAGTGCTGCCCGCCGGGAACAAAGAGCGCAAGCAACTCGAGCGCGAGGCCAAGGCGCTCCTGCGCGCCCACGAAAGGGGATGGACCGCGGAACTGCGTGCCGCGAAGCTCGGCACCGGGTGGACGTTCCGCCGCGGGTTCCTTGACGGCGGGTCCATGTCGCCCACCAAGTTCGTCGAAAGGGGTGACGAGCTGTTCCGCCTCGCGCCGACCCTGCGCGCGCTGCGGTTCCCGAACGCGGCCAACGAGGTCACGGAACTCGCGGGCAGCCCGTTCCTCGCGCGGCTCGCGTCCGTCGACCTCACCCAGATGTGTACCTGCGGCTGGTGCGGCATCGACGAGGAACTGCGCGACCTGTTCAAATCGAAGCACGCCGCCGGGCTGCGGTGCCTGAACGTGTCGCTCGACCGGATCGACACCGCCGGCGCGCGGGCGCTGGCGCGCTCGAAGGTGCTGGCGAACCTGACGGACCTCGACCTGTCGGGGAACCCGCTCGGCGCGGAGGGCGTTGGCGCGCTGGTCGGGACCAAGAACCTGAACGGACTCGTTTCGCTGGACCTGTCCGCGTGCTCGCTCGGCGCGTTAGGGGCCGCGGCGCTGGCGGGCGCGGCCCACTTCCCCGCCCTGCGCCGCCTCGAGTTGCGGGACAACGCGATCACCTCGGCCGGCATCGTGGCGCTGGCCGGGGCCGCGTTCTTCCCCGCCCTGACCGACCTCGACCTGCGCGGCAACCACATCAGCAGCGAGGCCGGCGCGCGGGCCGTCGCCGCGCACGGCGCAAATCTGGAACGCCTCGACGTGCGCGGGTGCAACCTCGGCGCGCGGGCGCGGGCCGCACTCAAGGCGCGCTTCGGCTCCGGGTTGAACGCGTAGCCGTCACTTCCGTTTCTTGGCCGGCGCGAGCGCGCTCAGCTGGCGCTCCGCGTCGCGGCGCAGCTTCCCGCACACCAGTTCGCACAGGTCGAAGATCATCGCGTCGGCGATGGAATAGCGGACGGTGCTGCCGTCGCGCGCGCGGGCCAGCAGCCCGGCCGCGTGCAGCACGCCCAGTTGCTTCGACACGTTGGCCTGCTTCGCGCCCAGTTCGTCGGCCAGAACGCCGACGGCGCGCGGCCCGTCCTTGAGGGTTTGGAGCAGGGCCAACCGGGTCGGCTCCGCGAGAACCCCGAACAGCCGGGCCACGGCTTCCAGCGAGGCCCGATCGAGCGCGCCGGCCACGCGGCACCCCTTGAATTATTACTATTCGGCAATATCGTGTAATGACGATACCGCACACACGGTAGTATACACCGGGCGGCGCGGTGCGCGGCCCGAACCGGAGCGAATCATGGCGACGCGCGTGCTGATTGTAGGGGGCGTGGCGGGCGGGATGAGCGCCGCGGCGCGGGCCCGCCGGCTGTCCGAGGGCGCGGAGATCGTCATCTTCGAGCGCGGGCCGCACGTCTCGTTCGCCAACTGCGGGCTGCCCTACTACCTCGGCGGCGAAATCACCGAACGCGAGAAGCTCCTCGTTCAGACCTCGGAGCGGCTGAAGGCGGTCCACAACCTCGACGTGCGCACCCGCGCCGAAGTCGTCGCCATCGACCGCACCGCGAAGCGGATCGAGGTGCGCGACCGCGCGACCGGGATGACGTACTTCGAGCGGTACGACGCGCTCGTGCTCTCCACCGGGGCCGCGCCGCTGGTCCCGCGCGTGCCGGGGGTCGAGCGCGCGGGGCACTTCGCCCTGCGCTCGCTCGAAGACACCGACGCCATCGAAACGTGGGTGCGCGCCCGCGGCGCGGAAACAGCTGTCGTCATCGGCGGCGGGTTCATCGGGATCGAGGTCGCCGAGCAGTTAAAGCGCCGCGGGCTTCAGGTTTCTGTGGTGGAACGCAACCCCCAAGTGCTGAAGCCGTTCGACCCGGAAATGGCCGCTCACCTGCACACCGAACTGCGCGCCCGCGGCGTGGCCCTGCACCTCAACAACGGTCTGGCCCGGTTCGACGCCCCCGCCGAAGGCGAGGACGCGCGCGCCTCGGTCGTCGTCCTCGACGACGGCACGCGGCTCCCGGCGGACGTGGTGATCCTCGGCCTCGGCGTGCGCCCGGAGTCGAAGCTGGCGCGCGACGCGGGCCTCACCCTCGGTCCCACCGGGGGCATCAAGGTGGACGCGCACCTTCGCACCAGTGATCCGGACGTCTACGCGGTGGGCGACGCCGTCGAGGTCACGCACGCCGTGACCGGGCACCCGGCACTGATCGCGCTGGGCGGGCCGGCGAACCGGCAGGGGCGCACCGCGGCGGACAACATCTTCGGCATCGAGACGACGTACCCCGGCACGCTCGGCACCGCGATCGTGCGCGTGTTCGAGCTGACCGCGGCTGTGACCGGCGCGAACGAAGCGCTGCTGACCGCGGCCGGCGTCCCGTTCGAGGCGGTTCACCTGCACCCGAACTCGCACGCCGGGTACTACCCCGGTGCGAAGCCGCTCGCGCTCAAGGTGCTGTTCTCGCCAGCAACCGGGAAGCTGCTCGGCGCGCAAGCGGTCGGGGCCGACGGCGCGGACAAGCGCATCGATGTGCTCGCGACCGCACTCCGCGCCGGTATGACCGTGGACGAGGTCGCGGAGCTGGAGCTGTGCTACGCCCCGCCGTTCGGCTCCGCGAAAGACCCGGTGAACCTCGCGGGCATGGCGGCGCAGAACGTCCGCGCCGGGCGCGTCGCCGTGATCCAGTGGGACGACGTCGCCAAGTTGGACCGCTCGCGCGTCATGATTCTCGACGTGCGCGAGGCGAAGGAGCGCGCCGGCGGGGCGATTCCCGGCTCGGTCCACATCCCGCTCGGCGAGCTGCGCGCGCGGCTGAACGAACTGCCGCGCGACATGGAGATCGTCGCCCACTGTGCCAGCGGCCAGCGCTCGTACAGCGCGTGCCGCGTGCTGATGCAAAACGGGTTCCGGTGCCGGAACCTCGCCGGCTCGTACAAGACGTGGCAGGCGGCACAAGCGGGCCTGCGGGCGTCGCGCGCGAACCAAACCCCTACCCCGGAGGCCTAACGATGTCCGTTCCCATCATCACCCCGGCCCGTCTCGCGGAGCTCGCGCGCGCCGGCGCGGTCACGCTCATCGACGTGCGCACGCCGGCCGAGTTCGACGAGGTCCACGTGACGTTCGCGCGGAACGTTCCGCTCGACCAACTCGACCCCGCGGCCCTCGGCGCGGACCCGGCGGCCCCGGTGTTCGTGGTGTGTCAGAAGGGCGGGCGCGGGCAGAAGGCGTGCGAGAAGCTGGCCGCGGCCGGGTTCGCGCAGGCCACCAACGTCGAGGGCGGCACACTGGCCTGCGCCGCCGCCGGGCTGCCGGTGGCGCGCGGGCGGAAGGCACTTTCGCTCGAACGTCAGGTGCGCATCGCGGCCGGCGCGCTGGTGCTGCTCGGCGTCGGCTTGAGCTTCGTTCACCCGGCGTTCGCGGGCATCGCGGCGTTCGTGGGCGCGGGGCTGGTGTTCGCCGGCGTGACCGACACCTGCGGCATGGGGATGCTGCTCGCCCGCATGCCGTGGAACCGCCGCAAACCGACCTGCGCCACGTGACGCCCTCAGCGGTCGCCGATCTTGAGGAGCACTTTGCCGCCCTTGCCGGGGGCGGCGGCGTGGGCCACCGCTTTTGCGACTTGCTCAATGGGGTAGGTCGCCCCGATGTGCGTGGTGAGCACGCCCTCGCGCATCAGCGCCTTCACGCGGCGGAACAGTTTGAGCATCGTGAGCACGCGCTGGCGCTTCGCCCACTCGCCGAGCCAAAAGCCCTCGACGCGCAGCCCGGCACCGATGGCCTGTCGCGGGTGGACCTGAACAGGGTCGTCGGAGAGCGAGCCGTACAGCAGGCACCGCCCGCCGCGGGCGAGCGCCGCGATCACCTGCGTGCCGGTCGCGCCGCCCACGGGGTCGATGGCGTACCGCACGCCGTCCGGCACCAGCTTCCGCACCTGCTCCGCGACCGGGCCGTCGCCCTCCACGATCACGTGGTCCGCGCCGAGCTTCTTCAGCTCGTCGATCTGTTCGCGCCGGCGCACGACGTTGACGGTACGGAACGCGAGCTTGTGGCCGAGGCGGATCACCATCTTGCCGAGTTCGCCGCCCGCGGCGCTTTGCAGCAGCCACGCGCCGCGCGGCACGTGCAGCACGTGTTGCGTCATGGCGACCGCGGTCGCGGGGTTCACGAAGAAGCTCGCGGCCTGCTCGTCGCTCAGGTCGTCCGGCACCGGGACCACCTGACGGGCCTTCGTTACCGTGTACTCGGCCCAGTTGCCGACGCGGTCGTTGATGACGGCGACGCGCTTCCCCTTGCGGAACCAACCGAGCAACCCCCCGCCGGTGGCCTCGACGATGCCGACGCCCTCAAACCCCGGCGTGGCCGGGAGTGCGGGCTTCAGCCCGTAGCGCCCCTCGACGTACATGAGGTCCGAGGGGTTCACCGGGCTGGCGAGCATCCGCACCAGCACCTCGCCGCGCCGCGGTTGCGGCGCGGGCACGTCGTCCTCGATCCGCAGCACTTCCGCCGGCGGCCCGACCCGGTCGAACACCACGCGCTTCACGACGACGCCCTCTCGCCCGCGTGCGAAACCTGTGCTGGTCTATTGCTGGGGCGCTCAAGGGGAAGCGCGCCCGCTACACTAAGGGCATGTCGTCCATGACCCTACTCGCGAACTCGTGGCAGGAAATCGCGGCGTGGCTGTTGTTGGCCGAGGTGGTTCTGACCGTCGGCACACTGGGGTGCGTGCTGCACATTAAGCGCGAGACGATGTCGGCCATCGCGTGGGGCCTGACGGTCATACTGGTCCCGTTCCTCGGCTCGTTCCTGTTTTTCGTGTTCGGGTACCAGACCGTTCACCGGCGGCTGGTGCGGCGGCGCACGCGCGGGCGCGCGTACAAGGCGTTTTCGGCGCGCGCGAGCGGCACGAGCGCGGGCGTGCCGGAGCACTGGGACGTGCTGGCTAAGGTCGCGCACCTCGGCGGCGGGGAACCCGTGACCGGGGGGAACGCGGTCGCGTTGTACCACGAGGGCGCGCCGGCGTTCGAGGTCATGCTCGCGGCCGTCGGCCGGGCCGAGCGCCACGTTCACCTGCAGTCGTTCATCTTCCACGCCGACGGGATCGGCACCCGGTTCCTCGACGCGCTGTGCGCGAGCGCCGCGCGCGGCGTGGAGGTGCGGTTGCTGGTGGACTCGGTCGGCTCGTACGGGCTGCGCTCACGGGCGCTGAAGCGGCTCACCCGCGCCGGGGGCAAGGTCGCGTCGTTCCTCCCGATCATCAACCCGCTCCGGGTCAACCTCCGCAACCACCGCAAGGTACTGGTCGTGGACGGGCTGACCGCGTTCGCCGGCGGGCTGAACGTCGGCGACGAGTACATGGGGCTGAGCCCGAAGTTCGGGTACTGGCGCGACACGCACTTCCGGATCGATGGGCCGGCGGTCGCCGGCGTGCAACACTCGTTCCTCGAAGACTGGCACTTCGCGTCGGGCGAGGTCGTGAAGGGCGGGGCGTACTTTCCGGCGCGCGGCGCGGTCGGCGACGTACTCGCGCAGGTCGTGACCAGCGGCCCGGACGCCGACTTCAAGGCGATTCGCGAAACCTACGTCGCGGCGATTCTGCGCGCGCGTTCCCGGGTCTGGATCGCCAGCCCGTACTTCGTGCCCGACGCCGGCCTGCGCGACGCCTTACTTCTTGCCGCGCGCTCCGGCGTGGACGTGCGCTTCCTCGGCCTGTACCGACCGGACAAGTGGCTCCCGTTCCTCGCGGCCCGGTACTATTGGGCCGACATGCTCGCGGCCGGCGTGAAAGTGTACCAGTACGCGCGCGGGATGATGCACAGCAAGTACGTACTTGTGGACGGCGAATGGGCCTCGGTCGGTTCCGCGAACACCGACAACCGGAGTCTGCTCCTGAACTTCGAGTTGAACTGCCAGTTCTTCGATACCGGCGTGACCGCGGAACTTGAGGCGGCGTTCCTCGCGGATCTGGAGTGGTCGGTGCGGATCGACCCGGCGGTGTTCGCTACGCGCCCGCTGATCGGCCGCATCGCCGAGAACGCCTGCCGGCTGTTCAGCCCGGTGCTGTGAGCGGCGAGCGGTGTGCCGGTACTTTTGTAGCCGGCCTGACTGAGGCCGGCGCAGCGCGCACGAACTTGGTCCGCAATTCTCGCAACGTGGCTCCGGCCTCAGTGAGGCCGGCTGCAGAAGATGGCTCCGACCCCTCACTGCGGGCGGTTTCGGAAGACTAACAGCACACTCGGTTGCGGCCGGTCCGCTTGGCCTCGTACAGTTTCTCGTCGGCCGCCTTGCGGAGCGTGGTGGGCGTGACGGTCGCGTCACCTGTGGTACTCGCCACGCCGATGCTGATGGTGAGCGAGACGGGGGTGGACTCGAACAGGAAGCGGTGGGCCGCGACCGCTTCGCGCAGGCGCTCCGCGACCAACAGCGCGCCGTCGGTGGTCGTTTCGACCAGCACGAGTACGAACTCTTCCCCGCCGCACCGGGCGAACAGGTCTTCTTGCCGAACGGCCTTGCGGATCACGGCCGCCAGTTCGCGCAGCACGAAGTCGCCGCACAGGTGGCCGAGCGAATCGTTCAAGTTCTTAAACTTGTCGATGTCGAGCGCGAGCAGCGCGAGTGGGCGGTTGTGGCGCTGCGAGCGGATCACCTCGCGCTCGAGGAATTCGTTCAGGTACCGCGCGTTGTGGATTTGCGTGAGGCCGTCGAGGATAGTTAAGCGGTAAATCTCTTCGTGGTACTCGGCCTCGATGTTGCCGCCCGCGAGGTAGCGGTACAGGCAGTTGCCGACGCGCAGGTAGTCGCCGTCTTTTAGCAGGCGCGCGTCGTCGAGTTGCTTGTCGTTGACGAACGTGCCGTTGGTGCTGTTCTGGTCGGTGACGTAGTACCCGTCGTCCGCATGCTCGATGAGCGCGTGCCGCCGGGACACGGAATGATCGACGAGGCGGATTTCGCAGTCATCGCCGCGACCGATTGTGAGTGTGCGGTCGGCGAGCAGGTACCGGCAGCCCATACTGGGGCCGGTTGGGTAAATGTGAACCAGACACGCCTCTCGCGTCGCCGTCGAGAGGAGCTTCTTGGGAGTGGAAATCCACGTGTCGGTGATTTTCTCGACCATCATTTGACCCGTGTTGGGTCCGAGGGTGAGGACACTCAACCGGCATTGAAAAGTAGGTCACGAATGGTCGAAGTGCGCGGTGCGCCGAGTTTTCCCTCGGTTCGCGCCCGGCGCGAACTCGTGTCAGTTCGCGCCGGGCCGACGGTCTACGGCCGTACGATAGTCGGCGGCGGGGGCACGATGCCGCTGATCTTCGCCCGCGGCTTGGTCAGGTCCACGAGGATCGGCTCGCGCGTAACCACCTCTTTGACGTTGTTGGCGGCGTCGCGGGCGGTCACCTTCAGGTACACGCGGGCCGGTACGCCGGCAGGCACGCGCCAGCCGTACTGCCCGGTGTTGGCGAGGCGCTTCAGCGCCGGCGCGTTCATCGCGGTC
The DNA here is from genome assembly GCA_016872595.1 of Planctomycetota bacterium. GTDB lineage: Bacteria > Planctomycetota > Planctomycetia > Gemmatales > Gemmataceae > Gemmata. The sequence continues at coordinate 10,551 of VGZJ01000003.1, read as the reverse complement.
GCCTGAATCACCGGATCGTTGGCCGCGGACACCACCGGCTTCCACGGCCCGGCCGGGTTCTCGCTCCACTCAAGTGTGATCGGGTCGTCCCCAAAATTTCGGTCGGTCGCCTTCCACTGGAGGAGAAGCGTGTCCGGGGCGTTCGGGTCCGAGAGCGGCGGGAACAATTCGATCTGCGGGGCGGTCACGTCGAGCGTGACGCGCATGTCCGGGGCGTCGCCGGCGGCCGGCTCGCGCTCGCTCAGCCCGGCCCCGCTGACCGGGACGAGGCGGAACCCGTAGTTCCCTTCCAGTTGCGCGTTCTCGCGCACGTCCAGCACGACGCGCACCGAGCCGCCCTTGCCGTCGTGCTGGCTCCACATCTGCCACGTCTTGCCCTCGTTCCGCGTCACCCACAAATCGACGCGGCTGATCCCGGAGGGGCCGCGCTGTTCGAGGTCGAAGCCGAGGTCGAAGCGCGGGAAGTTGATGACCTGCGCGCGCGGGGCGTCGGCGGGGGCCGCGCCGCTCCACGCCCCCGCCGGGGTGTGCGTCGGCGGCGCGGGCGGGGGCGCTTTCGGGTCGAACGTGCCCAGCGGTTGCGGGCCACCCGTGTTGAGGTTGGGGTCCACCTTCAGCGGTGGCGTGTACGGCTGCACGGGCGGAACGTAGGGCGGCGCGGGTGGCATCGCCGGCGCGACCGGGCCGGGGCCGGAGGGAATCACCGGGTCGAGCGCCGGCGGCGGCACGATCGGGCCGGTGCCCGCAGTCGCCGGCGTCGCGGGCGGCGAGAGCGCCGTCGTGGTGTTGCCGTTACCCGCGGGGAAGTCCTTAGTGATCTCGTTGCGGTTCCCGGCCACGTCCGCGACCGCGATCTTCACCGTCACACCGTCGCTCGTGCCGCACGGGAATTTCACCCCGGTGCGCGAGTTCGCCGGCAAAGTCACTTCCTGCCAAAACGCGGTCGGCTTATCCGCGGGGCGGAAGTAGACCTTCGTTTCGGCGTCGTTCGGGAACTTGTCCTCGACGAGCCACTCGACGACGATCTCCTCGCCGCTGCGCTTGGCGTTGGTGACGCGCACCTGCGGCGCGGCGGTGTCGATCACCATCTTCAGGTCGGGCGGGTCGCGGGTCACGTCGGCCGGGTCTTTGGTCCCGTTCACGTCCACGATCACCATCTTGAACCAGTAGATGCCGTCGTCCTTCGCGGCGTACACGAAGGCGTCCTTGTCGGGCGTGACGAACGCCTCTTGGGTCCACGTGTTCTCGCCGTTGCGCGCGACGTAGAGCAGCACGTGGCGGATCGTCTTGCGGTCCTTCTTGTACTCGATGGGCAGCCGGATGCTGCGCGAGGTCATGGCGTGGTAGTCCGCGCCGAGCGGCTGGCCGACCGTCATCCCCAACAGCGTGACCGCGGCGAACGTCATGTTCGTGCCCCCGACGTGCGAAGCGCCCGCGCGAACGCGGGGCGTATCGCCTGTATCGTCCGTGCGGCCGGTAGAATTAACGGCACTTGGGAAATAGACCAGATTCGTTCAAGTTTCCTGAGCCGCTAGCGGCTCCGCGAGAGAACCAATGACCGCGGACGAGCTTCGGGTACTTCTGGAAGGCGTGCAAAGCGGGGCGGTCGCGGTGGACGCGGCGCTTTCGCGCCTCGATCAGTCGTCGGTTGCGGAGTTGGGCTTCGCGACGCTCGACCTCGACCGGCGGCAGCGGTGCGGGTTCCCGGAAGTGGTGTTCGCCGAAGGCAAGACCGCAGAATGGGTCGAAGGCGCGGCGCGGCGGCTGGCGGACGCCGACCAAGACTGCTTCGTCACGCGCGTCAGCGCCGAGCAAGCGGCCCGCCTTGCGACGGCGTTCCCGCGCGCCGATCAGGACCGACTGGCGCGCACGTTCTGGCTTCCCACGAGCGGCGTGCGGCCCGCGCCGGTCGGGAATGTTCTCGTCGTGACCGCGGGCACCAGCGACCTCCCGGTCGCACAGGAAGCGCTCGTTACCGCGCGGGTGATGGGCGCGGGCGTCGAGTTGGTCGTCGATGTGGGGGTAGCGGGGTTGCACCGCATCTTGCGGCACCGCGAGCGGCTCGCGACGGCGGACGTGGTGATCGTGGTCGCGGGGATGGACGGCGCGCTGCCGAGCGTGGTGGGCGGGCTGGTCGATTGCCCGGTGATCGCGTGCCCGACGAGCATCGGCTACGGGGCCGCGTTCGGTGGGCTGGCGGCGCTGCTCACCATGCTCAATAGCTGTTCGGCCGGCGTATGCGCGGTGAACATCGACGCCGGGTTCAAGGCCGGGTACGTCGCCGCGCGGTTCGTCCGACGGATGGCAAAGAAGAACACCACGGCGTAAGGACCGTGGTGCGCTGGTTGTCGTCCGGAGCCGGCTTCTGCGAGGCCGGTGCCAAGAGAATAAAGAGCGATGCGAGAACCGCTGACTTGATTCGCGCGTGTGGCACCGGGGTCAAAGACCCCGGCTACAGAAAGAGGAAGGCCGGTCCACACCGTCCGACGTTATTGCCCACCCCAGCCCTTGCCAGCAGCGCCCGGCGGGGCCGTTGGCGGCGCGATGGGCTGGACGTCCACACCGAATCCGCCACCTGCGGGCGCGCCGGGCGGCGAGTACGGCGGCGGGCCGGGCGGATAGATGCCGTCGAGCGGCAGCGACGGCGGCGGCGGGTTGCTCCCGAACACCGGCGGTTGCGCGCCGGGGATACCCGGCGTGCCGAACGGGGTCGGGCCGCCGGGCTGCCCGCGGTAATCGACCGGTTGGCCGTAGTTGCCCGTGTTCGTGTTGAACCCGTTCGACGGCTGGCGCGGCGCGCCCGTGTTCTGGAGGTTCCCGCCCGGTCCCTTGAACGCGCCGGTGTTGTTCACCGGGGGCTGACCGCCGGGCGGGATCGTCGGCGTCCCGTACAGACCGGGCGTCGGCTGATTGTTCTTCTTCGTGTCTTTCGACTTGTCCCAATTGAGACACCCGACCAACGAGGTCGAGAGCAGCACGCCGAAGCTCGCGGTCGCGAGCCGGACCAACCGCCTGCGCGTTCCTTGCGCCATGATTCCCCTCCCCCGAACGTCGCGGCGACCCCAGTTCGCCGGTCCTCGGCGTCCCCGCGGTATCCGTACCGCGGGCGCGAGTCGATGGCTCGGTTGCGGGGCCAATAGCGACCGCTTCGGAACGAATCAAGACGAGCCGAAGTAGTTCCAAGTTGCAGCAGTTCCAGAGTTCCAAGTGAGTTCCATGCTATCGCCGCGCACACCTGCAACTGCAGGCACTCTGGAACTTGGAACTGCTGGAACTTGGAACACGAAACGAAAACAGGGGGCGCGTGCCCCCTGTTCGCGTCGTCGGTTCGGCTCGCGCCTACTTGGGCACCGGCGCGAGGGGCGCGACGGGCGCACCGATGGCCGGGCCGCCGGCGCGCCGGGCCGCGCCCTCGGGGTCTTCTTGGCTCGCCAGTTCGCGCGGCAGCGGGAACGCCGGGTCCGGCGCGATGTACTGCGGGAAGTGGTCGAGGTAGCGCCCGCTCGGAAGCGTCATGCCGCCGAACCACGTCTGGCACCCGCTCGAAAGGGACAGGCTCAGCAGGGCCGCGACGCTCGCCAGCCAGCGCACTCGGGTTCGCATCTCGTCCTCGTTTCCTGAACCTACGCGGACCGCGCCCGCCACTCGCGGGCCGATCCGGTGTTGCCGCTTGTATCGGATGGCGCGGTTCGGCACCTTAAACTGTTTTTCCGGATCGTCCGACTTTGCGACACGAGCCGGTTACGTCGTTGACCGCGCCACAGTTCCGCCCTAGCATGGCCCTCTATCGCATCGCCCCCTTTTCGGATCGATCCCGGATGACCGGCACCCGCTCGTTGCCTCTCGTACTGCGCTGGAGCGCCCGCGCGCCGCTGGCGGCGCGCTGGGTGATCCCAGAAGGTTCGCCGTTGCGCCTGCCGGACCCGCCCGAGCCGACCGGGTTCGACTTCACCGCGCGCATGCGCACGCTGTGCGACGACGTAGCGGCCCGGTGCCCGGAGTTGGGCCACGTCGAGATGCCGCGGGTACTCGTCAGCTTTACGCCGTGCCGGAACCGGAGCCGGTACGGGCTGCAGGCCCGCGTCACCCCGCTGCGGTTCCGCGGCGGCGCGCTGACCCGCCGCCACGGGGCCACCGAGTACCAAGTGCAGCGGTACTTCGTGGACGGGCGCGAGATGCTGTACGTGCTCACGTTCTGCCTGCCGCGGTTTCTCGACCAGCCGTTCCGCGAGAAGCTCGTGACCGTGTTCCACGAGCTGTACCACATCGGCCCCACGTTCGACGGCGACCTGCGCCGGCACCCCGGCCGGTACGCGGTCCACTCGCACTCGAAGGACCGCTACGACGCGCGCATGACCGATCTGGTGCGCGCGTACCTCGCAGGCCACCCGGACCCGGACGTGTTCGCATTTTTGCGGTACGGCTACCGCGACCTGTGGGACAACTTCGGCGGCGTGACGGGCGTGGTCGTGCCGCGCCCGAAGCTGCTGCCGGTGGGGTGTGTGCCGGCGCGGGCCGCGGCCCGCAATCGCGCCGGCGGCGCGTGACTCAGTTCTTCTGCCCGTCGCGCCGCGCGTTCGTATAATCTCTGCTCACGGCCGAGCGCGGGCACCGCGGCCGACACGATCCGGGTAGAACCGATGAGCGAGCGACCCCCGTTCAGGCCGAAGTGCCGGTCGATGATGGGCGTCCGCGTCGTCGGCACCGGCAAGTACGTGCCGGAAATGGTCGTCGATAACGAGCACCTCCACGCCCGCCTCGGGTTCGACTCCGATTGGATCGTCAAGCGCACCGGCATTTTGGAGCGCCGCCACGCGGCCCCGCACCAAGCGACCTCGGACCTGTGCGTCGAAGCGGCCAACGACCTGTTCGCGAAAACCGGGCGGACGGCCGCCGATTGCGACCTGCTCGTGCTGGGCACGTTCACGCCCGACATGTCGTTCCCTTCGACCGCGTGCCTCGTCCAAGACCGGCTGAAGATGACCGGCCCGGCGATTGAGGTCGAGGCCGCGTGCGCCGGGTTCATGTACGCGCTGCTCGCGGCCGCCGCGTTCGTGAAGGCCGGGCAGAGCGACCGCGCGCTGGTCATCGGCGGCGATACCAACAGCCGCGTGCTGAACCCCACCGACATCAAGACCTATCCCCTATTCGGCGACGGCGCGGGCGCGGTGTTCGTGGAGCCGGGCACGCCGGAGCAAGGGTTCCTCGCCTACAGCATGGGGTCCGAAGGTTCCGGAGGGCCGCTGCTCCAGCGCGAGGCGTGCGGCTCGCGCACCCCGGTCACGCCCGACCTGATCGCGGCCGGCAAGCACTACATGTTCATGGACGGCTACGCGGTGTTCAAGTGGGCCGTGAACATCCTGTGCGACACGATCCGCGAAGTCCTTGACGCCGCCAAGCTCACGGTCGAGGACGTGTCGCTGTTCGTGGTGCATCAGGCGAACATCCGCATTATCAACGCGGCCATCGACTCCCTTCACATCCCCCGCGCGAAGGTGTTCAACAACCTCGACCGCTACGGGAACACGTCGGCCGGCAGCATCCCGCTAGCACTAGACGAGGCCGCGGCCGAGGGCCGCGTGCGGCCCGGCGACCTGATCGTACTCAGCGGCTTCGGCGCGGGCCTCGCATGGAGCACCGCCGTCGTGCGGTGGTGACACCTAAGCCGCGGGCGGCTTCGCGAGTCGCGCGTCCGCCCGCGAAGCAGCAAGCGGCTTGACGAACCCGCGCACCTCTGATCGCACGCCACACCTCCGAACCCCGGCCCCACTCCTCGTGTCCGTGGTTTCGCCGATGTACGAGCTGTTCGAACACACCGCCGATTTGGGACTGCGGGCGACCGCGCCGGACCTGTCTTCGCTGTTCGCGGAGATGGGGCGGTGCTTGCTCGCCAGCGTCGTCGAAGACCCGGCGAGCGTGCGCCCGGCACAGGATGTGCGGATCGAACTCGCGGGCACCGACCGCGAGTTCCTGATGTTCGATTGGCTCAAAGAGTTGCTGCTGCGGTTCGAGACGGAACAGATGCTGTTCGCGTCGTTCGACGTGGCCGCAACCGACGCCGGCCTCGTCGCGACCGCCCGCGGCGAGCGCTACGACCCCGCACGCCACGCCCTCGCGCATGAGGTCAAGGCGATCACCTACCACGAGCTGAAAGTCGAACAGGTCGACGGCGCATGGCTCGCTGAGGTGATTGTTGACATCTGACATAGCGCGTTAGCCGCGAGCCGTAGGCGAGCGCGCACTCCGAACACAGGTCGAACATGACGAAGACCGCGTACACCGGGCCGCTGGAACACATCGGCTGCTGCTGCCACCGCATCCCCACCAGCTACAAGGCTGGCATGCGCGTGCCGGGGCACATCTACGCCAACGACACCCTCTTGGAGCAGCTCCGCAAGGACCAAGCGCCGGAGCAGGTCGCCAACGTCGCCACGCTGCCGGGCATCCAGATCGCCAGCATCGCGATGCCGGACATCCACTGGGGCTACGGGTTCTGCATCGGCGGGGTGTGCGCCACCGACCCGGCCGAGGGCGGCGTCGTGTCGCCCGGTGGCGTCGGCTACGACATCAACTGCGGCGTGCGGTTCGTGAAGACGAACCTGTTCCTTGACGACGTGAAGCACCGCATGCGCGAACTCGTGCGCGAACTGTTCGAGACCGTGCCCAGCGGGGCCGGGCGCACGGGCAAGTACAAGTTCGACGCGGTGGACACGCGCCGGCTCATGGGCGAGGGGCCGAAGTTCGTCATCGGCCGCGGGCTGGGCGTCGAGCGCGACCTCGACCACACCGAGGCCAACGGGTTCATCGACGGCGGCGACCCGGAACAGGTGAGCGATCACGCCGTCAAGCGCGGCGCGGAGCAGTGCGGCACGCTCGGCAGCGGCAACCACTTCATGGAAGTGCAGGTCGTCGATAGCGTGTACGACGCCGACGTTGCCCGGGCGTTCGGCCTCGAACTGAACCAAGTGTGCGTGATGATCCACAGCGGGAGCCGCGGGCTGGGCTATCAGGTGTGCGACGACGCGCTCGCCACGTTCCGCAACTGCCCGCAGAAGTACGGGTTCGAACTGCCGGACCGTCAGCTCGCGTGCGCGCCGGCCGATTCACCGGAGGGCCGCAAGTACATCGCCCAGATGCGCGCCGCCGCGAACTACGGGTTCTGCAACCGGCAACTGCTCATGCAGCAGGCGCGCGAGGTCTTTTCCAGCGTCTTCGGGCGCTCGTGGGAAGACCTCGGCATGGAGCAACTGTACGACGTGGCCCACAACATCGCGAAGCTCGAAGAGCACACCGTCGAGGGGAAGAAGAAGAAGGTGTGGGTCCACCGCAAGGGCGCGACGCGGGCGTTCCCGGCCGGGCACCCGGAAGTGCCGGAGGCGTTCCGCGCCGTCGGCCAGCCGGTCATCATTCCCGGCGACATGGGTCGCGCGTCGTGGGTGCTGGTCGGCGCGCCGGGCGCGATGGAAAAGACCTTCGGCACCACTTGCCACGGGGCCGGGCGCGCGATGAGCCGCACCGCGGCCAAGCTCGACGCCGCCGGTCGCCGCATCGACCGCGAGCTGGAGCACAAGGGCGTGATCGCGATGGCGAGCAGCCGCCACGGGCTCGCGGAAGAGCAGCCGAAGGCGTACAAGAACGTGGACGACGTGGTGAGCACGGTCCACGACGCCGACCTGTCGCGCAGGGTCGCGCGAATGAGGCCGCTCGGCGTGATTAAGGGGTAGGCGTACGGCCGGCGTGAGCCGGCCGGTTCTTGTGTGTAACCACTCACCGGCCGGCTCACGCCGGCCGTTCGCAGTAATTGCGGCCGGGCACGCCGTGTGACTTGGGCGGGGCCGCGGCGATCCGCGGGATAGCAAGCGCGGGGATCGCGTTCGTCTCGACCTTCACGCGCACGGTGATCGTCGAGTGGGTCGCGTCGTACCAGCCAATCAGCTTGTCGGTGATCTCCGTCGCCTCGCTCTCGGCGTTCTCTTTCTTCTCGCCGGGCCACTACAGCACCAGTTGGTAGCGGCCCGCGGGCGCGCCGTTGGCGTCGGCGAACGTGTCGATGGTGAACGCGCCGTCCGCGCCGGTGATCGCGCGCGGGTTCTTCGGAATCTGCGGCACCATCGGCGCGTCGGTCGGAATCAGCGTGACCACGACGCCGACGGCCGGGCGGCCCTCGTAGGTCACGCGCCCGGTGACGGGGTGTGGGGCCAGCGCGTCGGGTTGTGTGGGCGCTTGCGAACACCCGGCGGCGGTTAGTGCCGCCGACAGGATCAGCCATGTCACTCGCATCTCTGAAGCGCTCCTCGTTAGTTCTCCGGCACGATGTCGCCACCGGCGCGGGTGATGAACTTCACGAACTGGCGGATGTCGATCGCGGACTTCACGAACCGCACCGAGCCGTCGGCGAACACGTGGTGCGCGCCGCCGATGTGGAAGCTGTACGCTTCGTTGTTGTTCGTGCGGTTCGTGTGGCACGTGCCGGGCGAGGTGTTGCCGTCGGCGCTGAACCCGTGGGTGATGTACTCGTTGCTGGGGTCAGCCCAGCCGCCGTCGGTCTGGGTGTTGGTGCTAATGAGCCGGCCGACTTGGTAGCGGTCGGGCCGGCCCGCGACCTCGGACAGGAGGAACGTGTTCGACGCGCCGTCCGCGACCTCGGCCACCGAGAACGTGCGGTTCACCACGAGAATGCCACTGTAGTCGGGCACCACGCCGCAGTACCCCGCGGTGAACTTTACCCACAGGGGCGCGCGACGCGTGGGCCGGGTGCAACGCCCTGTGCTGGCGCGCGCCTGTGAGCGAACGGTGAACGTGGGGGTGAGGAGAAATCTGCCGTGAATGTGCCATGAAGTGAGCAAGCGGGGGGGACATGCCCCCGGTCTGTGTTCGCGACAGACCGGCGGACCGTCCCGCTTAAGAGGTTCGTTAGCCCTGAATCTCGGCCAGCGCGAGGTACAGCCGGGCGAGCGCGTTCCAGCCGCTCGTTTCGGGGATCGCGTCGATTGCCTTCTGAAGCGGCTCGCGCGCCTCCGCGGCGCGACCGAGGAACAGCCGGGCCATGCCGCGGTTGAACAGCACCGCGGGCGATTCGGGCGCGGAGTCCCACGCGGCGAGCGCGTCCGCACACTGCCCGCGCGACCAGAGGGTCGCGGCGCGGTCGCTGGCGGTGCCGGCGGCACTCAGAAGCGCGTCCGCGGTGTCGAAGTCGCCGAGCGTGCGGGCGATGCCCGCGGCAACGGCGGGGTTGGCCGCGCCGTTCTTCGCCAGCCAGCTCCGCAGGGCGACGAACCCCGGCAGCGCGGCCTGTGTGCCGGTCGGCCGCAGTTCGGCAGCGAGGACCTTCGTGAGCAGCGGTTGCAGGTCTTTGACGCGCTGGGGGAAGTGCCCCGCGGCCATCGGGACCGCGAACGCCGCGGCCGGCTGCGCCACGAGCGCGGCCCATTCGTTCGGGAGCGGACCGGCGGGCGCGGGGGCGTTCCCCCCCGTGGTGAGTTGTGCGGTCGCGTCGAGCCATGCGGCCCGTGGGTCCACCCGGAACCCGGCGGCGACCTCGTGCGGCTCCACCTCGCTCTCGCCCGTCTCGACTGCTGCCGCGGCAGCGTCTGAGCGGTTGGCGAGGAAGCGCACCATCAAGCTGTCGATGGTCGGCTGAGCGGTCGGGGTGCTTGCGGTCGGCCGGGTCATGATTGTAGCCCTCATCGTCCCGGTCGGTCCGGCCGGGTTCACCGCGGGAACGCCGTTACTGGCGCGACTTGCGCGCGAATACCAAGATTATAGTCCGCAACTCTCGGCCGGGCGCAAAGGCCGCGTTCGGTGCGGACTACGTCGAGTTGAGCCTCCACCGTCGCGACGGCAAGCTGTCGCCCCTCGCCGCGCCCGGCGCGCGTCGAAGTCAACGATCTAATTCCGTGAGGAGCATTAGCCCTTCCCCAACAACGTGTCGATCACCCAGCACCCGCAAACGTGCTCGCCCGGATCACGGCAGTGGTCGAGTACATTCAAGTTGTCGCAGCCCGCGTCTTGAAGCGCGTCGGCTAGAATCGGCATCGCACTAAAATCGTTCTGGTCGTACATCTGCCGCGCCAGCGCCACTGCGGTGTCCGTCTGCCACGGCGCGAAATCGACCGGCCTGAACGGGTTGCCGAACACCTCGCGGACGAGCCAACACTGCCATTCTTTCTCATCATCACGGCGCTCTGCCGGCATCGCGGAGCCCGTGCTGTTAGCAATGGCACTGAACAGGTCGATCAAATACTCCTGCGTTGGGCGTGGCCGGAAAGCCTGAACAGCATGAAAGGCGTAGAAGGACACCAAATCGGATGAATCGCCTTGGACGTGCGATTGGTACACATCTGCCCACGCTCGGTTCAGCCCTTCCACGTCCGCTTTTCCTTCTTCAAGTCGCTCAGTAAGTTCCTCCATGACCCCAACGTAATAGACTCGTTGCGCAATAGGTGTTGGTTCAGTCGCACTTCGGCCAGACGATCCTGTGTGGTCGTTACCCGTACATCCGGTTGTGGAGTCCGGCGACGTTCTTCATCATCACCGTGTGACGACGGGGCG
>VGZJ01000002.1 GCA_016872595.1 Planctomycetota bacterium | reverse complement strand
GGCGAGCGGTTGCGGCGCGCCGGCGGGGGCCGACTGCGCCTCCAGCGCTTCGGCCGCGGCCGTGGCCGCCGCGCTGTAGGCGTCCAGAATCCACTTCGGGTCGCCCTCGGCCGCGATCTGCCCGTGAACCATCCACAGGCACCGCGTACACATCGCCCGGAGCGTGTCGAGGTCGTGGGCCACGATCACCATGAGACTCGCGTGCTTCATCAGCTCGCGCATCCGGGCCTTCGCTTTGGTCAGGAACGCGAGGTCGCCGACCGCGAGGACCTCGTCGACGAGTAGCACTTCCGGTTCGATGGCGGTGGCGATGGAGAACGCGAGCCGCATGAGCATGCCGGCGGAATAGTTCCGCACCGGGAAGTTGATGAACTCGCCCAGTTCGGCGAACTCGATGATCTGGTCCATCTTCGAGCGCACGCTGGCTGGCGTTTCGCCCTGAAGGTACGAGCGGTAGAGGATGTTCTCCCAGCCAGTGGCCTCGTTCTCGAAGCCGAGGGTGATGTCGAACAGCGAGCAGATTTTGCCCTCGACGCGGCGCGTGCCGGTGGTGGGCGGGTACACGCCGGCGAGCGCCTTCAGGAGCGTGCTCTTGCCGGCCCCGTTGTGCCCGACGATGCCGACGCGCTCACCGTCGCCGATGGTCAGGTTGATGTTCTCGAGCGCGCGGACCCGCACGGCCGGGTTCGCGGAGCGCCGGAACAGCCCGCGCAGCAGGTACTCTTTGAAGCTCACCCGCTTCTGGGCGTGCGCGTTGAACGTGACCGACAGGTTGTTCAGTTCGATCTTCGCCATTTGTCTCTCGCGGGTTCCGTCACAGGTGGAAGATCACCTTCTTGTTGAGCCAACTGACGACGCCGGCGGCGAGCGCGACTAGCACCGCGGTCAGGGCGGCGGCGAACAGGTAGGCGTTGCCGAGCTGCGTCAGCCCGGCCGCGGTCGGGGTGCCGGCGAGTAGCGGGTCGCGGATCACCGCGAGGAACGCGCTCGCGGGGTTGATGTCCACCACCCAGCCCAGCCCGCGCTCGTCGAGCAGGCTCCGGCGGTACATGATGGGCGTGAGGAAAAACCCGATCTGCGCGCCAACTTCGAGCAGGTGGGCCATGTCGTGAAAGAACGCGGTTACGAACGCCGCGATGGTGGCGATTGCCCACGCCGCCATGACAATGAGGAGCAGTCCCGGCAGGGCCAGCGCCAGCCCGACGAAGACGCCGGCGTCGCCCTTCCAGACTGCCAACAGCGCGACGACGACCGCGAGCGCGAGCGACGAGTGGATGGCTTGGCCGAGTACGGTGCGGAGCGTGTAGACGGTGTACGGCATCGGGCTTTGGCGGATGTACGCCTCGTTCGACACGAACGAGCGGCTGCCGGCGGTGGCGGCGTCGCGTAGGAAGCCCCACACGGCCAGCCCCGCGAGGGCGTAGGCCGCGTACCCGACCGGGTTGCTATCGCCGAACATCTGGCTGAACACGATGGTGAACACGACGGTCATGGCGACCGGGTGCAGCAGCGACCAGCCGACCCCGAGGACCGAGCGCCGGTACTTGAGCCGCAGGTCGAGCTTGACCAGCGCGAGCAGAAAGTGGCGCGCGGTCCAGACCGCGCTCAGGTGGCGAAACATCCGTGTTCCCACAGCCCGCAGGAGCCGCGCGCGACGGGCGCGCGGGCGGGAAGAGTACCGCCGCGCCCCCGCCCCCGCTAGCCCAACTTTCGCGCAACACTACTTCGCGCCGAGGCACCACAGGTACTTCGCGCCGCGGAGGAAGATGTCGCCGTCCGAGAACGCGGCCGACGAGAACACCTTGTCGCCCAGCGGGTTCTTCGCCAGCAGTTGGTACTCGTCGCTGGCTTTCAGCACGTAGGTAATGCCCTCGTCCGATGTCAGGTAGACGCGGCCCTCGGCGACCACCGCGGAGGCGTGGAACTTCACGCGCCCGAGTTGCTCCTGCCAGTGCATTTTCCCGGTCTTCACATCCCAGCAGCTCGCCTTGTACTGCTTGTCGTCGATCAGGAACAGCTTGCCGCCGTGGGCCACCGGCGACGGGACGTAAGTACCCTCGTTCTTCTTCGACCACAGTACGTGGGTCTTGGTCACGTTGCCGGTGCCGGACGGGTCAATCGCCATCACCCAGTACACCGGGAACCCCGCGGTCAGCAGCAGCACGCCGTCGTGCAGTACCATACTGGACACGAACTGCTCGGTCGGGCCGTCGATGATCCAGTGCTGCTTGCCGGTGTCCGGGTCGTAGCTGGTCACGCACTTGCTGCCGGTCAGCACCATCTGCTTCTTCCCCGCGGCCTCGACGATGACCGGCGGGCAGTACGATCGCAGCTTGTTCGGGCGGTCGATGCGCCACTTCTCCTCGCCGGTCTTCTTGTCTAAGGCGACGATGTACGCCTTCTGACCTTGCGGGGCGTCTTGGTCGCCGTTCACAATAACGAGGTCGTTGTAGATGACGGGCGGGGCGCTGAACCCGTGGACCGAGTGGAACTGGCCCGGGTTCTTCTCCCACAGCAGCTTGCCGCTGAAGTCGTAGCAGTAGACGCGCAGTTGGGGCTTATCGAGGAACGTGATGTAGACGCGCTCGCCGTCGCAGGCCGGGGTGGAACTGGCCCAACTGTTCTCGCCGTGCTTCTTCTCCAGTTCAGAGACGACCGCGGTTTTCTCCCAGAGCAGTTTGCCGGTTGTGCGGTCGGCGCAGTACAGCACGCGCGACTTGGTGGCTTCGACGCACCCGGCCACGAAGACTTTACCGTTGCTGACGACCGGGGATGAGTGCCCGCCGCCGGGCAGTTCGAGCTTCCATTTGACGTTCTCGGTCGCGCTCCACGTGGTCGGGTAGCCCTTGCCGGTAACGGTGCCATCGGCGCGCGGGCCGCGCCAGCCGGGCCAGTCCTCGGCGACAGCGAACCCAGAAGCGACAAGCACAACGGCGAACGCGAGCACGCGAGCGGGCATGAGAGTGGGCCTCAGAATGGGGTGGCAGTCGCGGACGGCGGGAAGGTACGATTTCACCATACCGGCGCGAAGAGGGGAACGAAAATCCGGGTTCCGGCGTCGAACCGATACACGAATCCCGTTGTAGGGTTAGAGTAGACAGACGACCTCACACGGAGAGCCAACATGGGAGCCACCCGGTTCGTACGAGCGCTCGCCCTCGTCGCCCTCTTCAACGGCGCGCTGTACCTGTGCGTGCGCGAGGCCGCCGTCGCGGGCGAGAAGGAAGAAGAGGCCAAGCGCTACACCGAGCAACTTCGCAAGAGCAAGGACGCCAAAGCAAAAGTAACCGCGTTGCAGGAACTCGGTCGCCTCGCGCAGGTCAAGAAGTCGCTGATCACCGACGCCCTCCCCGATGTGTACAAGGCCATCGAAGATAAGGACGCCGGGGTTCGGGCCGCGGCAGCCGAAGCACTCGGCAAGGCTGACGAGCCGTTCGACAAGGCCGGCGAATTGCTCGTCAAACTCCTCAAGGACGACAAGGACGACGCCGTGAAGATCGGCGCGCTCAAGGGGTTGACGGTAATGGGCAGCAACGCGAAGAACGCGCTACCGACCATTCGTGACATCGCCAAGAGCGCGGACAAGAAGAGCAAACTCGGGACCACCGCGACCGCCGCGGTGAAGGCCATTGGCGGCGGCAAGAAGTAGTCCCGGTTCGCGAACGGGGGGCTTACGCTCTCCGCTTGCGGGAATACAGAAACCCCACACACAGAGGGGTTCGTCATGCCGCCGCTCTCTCGCCGGTCATTTCTGGCCGGGTCAACCACTGTCGCGCTAACAGGGGGCATCCGCCCCCCGTTCGTCACCGCGGACTCACCACGAACCAAACCCCCGAAGCGCGCGACGCCCGCGACGAAGAAAATCGCGGTCGTCGCCTCGATTTATCACTACCTCTCGCACGCCTACCACATCGCCGGGCGATTCCTCGATGGCTACATGAAGGGCGACGTACACCACTTCCCCGAGTTCGGGGTCGCGTCGGCCTATGTCGAACAGGTGAAGGCCAACGACCTGAGTCGCGACATCGCCAAGGAACACAGTTTCCGCCTGTCCGAGTCCATTGAAGACGCGCTGACACTCGGCACGGGCAAGCTCGCGGTCGACGGCGTACTGCTCATCTGCGAACACGGCGACTACCCGTACAACGCCCGCGGCCAGAAGCTCTACCCGCGGCACGAGTACTTCCAGCAAATCGTGAAAGTCTTCGAGAAAAGCGGCAAAACGGTCCCGGTGTTCTGTGACAAGCACCTGAGCTACGACCGCAAGAAGGCCGCGGAGATGGTCGCCACCGCGCGGAAACTGAAGTTCCCGCTGATGGCCGGATCCTCGCTGCCGGTAACGTGGCGACGCCCGGAGCTGGAGTTCAAACTCGGAACGAAGATCACCGAGGCACTAATCGCGTCGCGCGGCGAGCTGGAAATCTATGGGATCCACGCCCTCGAAGCGCTCCAGTGCATGGCCGAGCGCCGTTTCGATCTGAGCGGGGGGCGTCAGCCCCCTGTGGCTCCGAATCAGGGCGTGAAGGCTGTGACGTGCTTGCAGGGCGACGCGGTCTGGAAGGCCGGTGACGACGGGCTTTGGTCGTGGGAGCTTTTGGAACACGCGCTCGGCCGCAGCGTGTCGCGCAACGCCGGCGACATCCGCGCCAACTGCCGCCGGTTCCCGCGCCCCGCGACGTGGGGCAACTTCGTCAAGGGCCCGATCGCGTTCCACGTCGAGTACCGCGACGGCCTCAAGGCGACCGTGCTGCAACTGGACGGCCACGTCGCGGACGAGACCTTCGCGGCGCGCGTCGAGGGCGAGATGAAGCCGCAATCGTGCCTGTTCTGGCTCCCGCCGCCCCCGGGCGCGGCGTTCCTTGAAGCGCTGGCGTCGCACGTTGAGACGTTCCTCGCGACCGGCAATCCGCCCTACCCCGTCGAGCGTACGTTGTTAACTGGCGGCGTACTTGACTACGCGCTGGAGTCGCGCGCGACCAACTCGAAGCGCCTCGAAACCCCGGACCTCGACGTGCGCTATGCCCCGCCCGCCGACAGCGGCTTCATGCGCGGGGACTACGCCAAGCCCGTGAAGTAACTTGAAACTCGCGCCGAGCCGCTTCGCACTTGCCCCGGCGCGGGGACATGCTCTAATAGATCTATCCCGCCAGTACTCCGCGCTTCCGAGGTCGCGCCTTGCACCTTCCCCACCCCATGAACCGCCGCGAACTGCTTCAAGTCGGCTACTCAGGGTTGCTCGGCTTCGGCATGGCGTCGGCCGCGCGCGGCGCGACCAAGGCGCAGCCGTCGCTGTCCGGGGCGAAGAAGCCGAAATCGCTGCTGATCGTGTTCCTCACGGGCGCGGCCAGTCAGCTCGAAACCTTCGACCCCAAGCCCAACTCGCCGCAGGAGATTCGCGGCGAGTACAAGTCCATCCAGACCAAGACGCCCGGGCTGCTGGTGTGCGAACACCTGCCGAAGGTCGCGGCTCGGTCGCCGATGTACAGCGTGGTGCGCTCGCTTGCCCACCGCGACAACAACCACCTGTGCGCCACGCACCACGTGCTGACCGGGCACCTAATGCCGGGCGCGTTCTTCGACAAGATCGCCTCACGCGACGACTTCCCCAATTACGCCGGCGGCCTCGGCTACTTCCGCAAGCCGCCCGAAGGCACGCCGCTGGGCGTGAACCTGCCAACGTACCTGATGGAAGGCCCCCTGCTGTGGCCCGGCCAGCACGCCGGGTTCGTAGGCCCGAAATACGACCCGATGCAGATCACCCAAGACCCGAACCGCCCGGACTTCAAGGTCGAGAACCTGCGCCCCGCGCCCGGCATCGACGTGCAGCAGATGCGCGACCGCATGGCGCTGTTGAGCGCCGTGAACGGCCAGCAGAAGTGGCTCGCGGAGCAGGCTGAAACCAAGAAACTCACGGACCAGCAGCAGCAAGCGGTTTCGGTCCTCACGTCGGGCAAGGTGGCGAAAGCCTTCGACCTCGGCCAAGAGCCGGCCGCGGTGCGCGACCGCTACGGCCGGCACGCCTTCGGCCAGTCGTGCCTTCTCGCGCGGCGGCTCGTCGAGGCCGGCGTGCCCGTCGTGCAAGCCAACATGGGCCGCGTGCAGAACTGGGACAGCCACGGCGACCTGTTCAAGCGCATGAAGAACGACCTGTTGCCGCCGCTCGATAACGGCGTGTCCGCGCTGCTCGACGACCTGCGCGAGCGCGGCCGGCTCGACGACACGTTGGTGATCGTGATGGGCGAGTTCGGGCGCGAGCCGAAGATCAACAAAAACGCCGGGCGCGAACACTGGGCCCCGTGCTTCAGCGCGCTGGTCGCCGGGGCCGGGGTCCGAGGCGGGCAGGTGATCGGCAAGAGCGACATGAACGCCGGCTACCCCACGACCACGCCTTACTCGCCCGACGACCTCGGCGCGACCGTGTACTCTGTGCTCGGGCTCGACCCGCACGCCGAAGTTACCGACCGCCTCGGCCGCCCGGTGCAACTGAACCGCGGGCGCGCCATCGCCCCGCTGTTCGACGGCACCGAGTGACCCTCGCCACCCTCTCGCTCCCGGAACCCGCAATGACCCCGTGCCGCTGCCTCGCGCTGCTCGTTGCCCTAGCCGCGCTCGCGCCGGCACGGGCGCAAGAGAAGTCGCTCGACCTGAAACCCACGTGGAAGAAGGGCGACCTGGCGCGCTTCGAACTGACCAAGACCCAGAGCCGCGAGAACGACGGCAAGGTCGTGCGAAAGGTCGCCACGCGCACCCCGGTCGAAGTCGAGGTGCTGAACGCGGACGCCGACGGCTCCACGGTCCGCTGGGCACAAGGCACCACCACATTCGAAGACCCGAAGTTCGACGACGACCCCGCCGTGCGCGCGCTGAACGCGATCCTCAAGAGTGTGGACATCGACCTCGAACTGGACGCGACCGGCACCTTAACCGGTCTGCGCAACTGGAAGGAACTGCGCGGCACCGGTCACAAGGTCCAAGAGACGGTGTTCGCGCAGATGCAGAAGACCGGCACTTCTAAGGCCACCATCGACTACCTGCGCAGAGAGACGGACAAGCTGTTCGCGTCGAAGGAGGCTATCGAGGCCGCGTTCAGCAAACGGGCCGCGCTCCTCGTGATCCCCTACGGCACCAAGTTCGAGCTGGGCAAGGTCGTCGAGTACGACACGACCTTGCCGAACGTCCTCGGCGGCGACGAGCCGTTCCCGGCGAAGGGCACCTATGTGCTGAAGGCGCTCGACACTGCCGCGAAGACCGCCACCATCGTCTACAAGCAGTCCCCGGACCCGAAAGAGCTAAATCGCGTCCTGCGCAAGTGGCTCGAGGAGCTGGCGACTAAGACCGGCAAACCGGCCCCCAAAGACCTGCCCGAACTCGAGCTGACGGACACCATCGAGTACGAGTTCGATCTCGCCACCGGCTGGGTGAAGTCCGTGACGCACACCCGCGTCGCCAAGCAGCCGGGCACGACGCAGACCGATGTAACCACCCTCACGCGCAAGCCGCGTTAACCTGTCCCGCACCCCACCGGAGCGCGCCGATGCGCACGTTCGTTGTGGCCCCGTTCGTACTCCTCGCGTCCGCGCTGGCGCTCGCGGCCGACGACTCGTGGCCCGGCTTCCGCGGCCCAAGCGCCAACGGGCACGCCGCGTCGAAGACGGCCCCGACGAAATGGGGCGAAAAGGACAACGTGAGTTGGAAGACCGCGATCCACGGCAAGGCGTGGTCGTCGCCTGTCGTGCTCGGCGATCAGGTCTGGGTGACGACCGCCGACGAGTTGCTCGACCCGATGCCGCCCGCGAAGAAGGGTGGCCCGCCCGCGAACCCGGTCAAACAGGTCACGCTGTTCGCGGTGTGCGTGGATCGCGCGAGCGGCAAGATCGTCCACGACCTCAAGTTGCATGTGGTCGAGAAGCCGCAGTATTGCCACCCGTTCAACAGCTTCGCCTCGTGTACGCCGTACCTCGAGGCCGGCCGCTTGTACGCGCACTTCGGCAGCCCCGGCACGTTCTGCGTCGATACCGCGACCGGCAAGACGCTGTGGGAGCGCACTGATTTGAAGTGCGACCACTTCCGCGCTCCCGGATCGTCGCCGGTCGTGTACGGCGACCTGTTGTACCTGATTCTCGACGGGGCCGACGCCCAGTTCGTGATCGCGCTCGACAAGCGCACCGGCGAGACCAAGTGGCGCGCCGAGCGGAAGATCAAGTACGGCCCCGGCCCCGGCGACGGCGACCACAAGAAAGCCTACGCGACACCCGCGCTCGTGACCGTGGGCGGCAAGGACTGGCTCGTGTGCCCGTCGGCCGAGTGCAGCATCGCCTACGACCCGAAGACCGGCGAGGAATTGTGGCGGCTCACCCACGGCGGCATGAACGGCTCGATGCGCCCGATCTTGGCCGACGGTCTTCTGTACCTGAACAGCGGGCACACCAAGAAGCTGATGGCCCTTAAGCCGAACGGCTTGAGCGGGGCCGTGCCGAAGGACGCCATCGTCTGGCAGGCCGGGCCGAAAGACGTGAGCAGCCGGCCCTCGCCGCTTGTCGTAAACGGGCTCCTGTTCATGAACTCGGACGACGGCATCGCAACGTGCCTCAACGCCAAGACCGGCGCGGTCGAGTGGCGCGAGCGGCTCGACGGCGAGTTCTCCGCGTCGCCGGTGTTCGCGGGCGGGCACGTCTACTTCTGCAACCAGTCGGGCAAAACGTTCGTGGTGAAGGCCGCGCGCGAGTACGCGCTTGTTTCGGAGAACCGCCTCGCCGACGGCATCAAGGCCTCGCCCCCGGGCTTCATGGCCTCCCCCGCTGTCGTCGGCGGCGAGCTGTACCTGCGCACCCACCACCACCTGTACTGCATCAAGTAACGGCGGACCGCAGCAACGAGCCGGAAGCGTGAGCGACAGACACGCTCTGAAAGTAGTAAGGGCTTCGCGTAACGCCCCTCACGCGTGTAACGTAACGTGTCCGTCGCTTACGCTTCCGGCTCGTTGTGCCCACGTCGCCCACTTCAAAACGACTGGTCGCACATCATACAGTAGCGCGCGCCAGGCTTACCGGGGATCACGCGCGAACAGCCGGGGCAGGCGTCCGGGTTCTTTGCCGTCGATTTGATCGCGGGCGCGACCGGCGGGATCACCACGGGCTTGGGCGGGGCGGGAGCCGGCGGCTTGGGTGGCGCGGGCGCAGCAACCGGCTTTGGCGGCGCTGGTGGCGGCTTCGGCGGAGTTGGGGCCGCGACCGGCTTCGGCGGCACGGGCGGTGCAGTGGGCTTCGGTGGCGCAGGTGTCGCTTGCGGCTTCGCAGGCGGCGAAACCGGCATCGGCAGATCGAACCCGTCATCGTCGTCGAGGTCCAGCGGCTTCGGCTTGGGCGGCGCGGCTTTGGGCTTGGGCAGCGGCGGGGGCGCGACCGGGGCCGGCGTGCCGCTCCCGGTGCGCACGGTAACGGTCAGCGTACCCACTTCCTTCGCGAACCCGTCGCCCACCGGTGCTTCGCGCCCGGTCGCGGTGTCCGAGCAAATCACCGCGCCATCGCGCACGAAGAACCGTAGCGCGATGGGTGGTGCGCCGCGCGCCCATACGGTGCAGGCCCGCGCGTCGCTCCCCACTTTCACCGGCTCCGGCCCCAGCGTGACCGTAATGCGCTCGCGCTCGCCGTACTTAACCTCCAGCCACGCGCGCCGGAACGCCGCTTCCGCCACGGCCACCATCAGCCCGATGCAGAAACCCAGAACCAGCCCGCCGACCAGCCGGCCGACGAGGTCGCCGGTCGCGGCCGACACCGCGATGAACCCGACACACCCGACCGCGCCACCAAGCGCGCCCCCGGCCCGGCCGACGAGGTCGCCGGTCGCGGCCGACACCGCGATGAACCCGACACACCCGACCGCGCCACCAAGCGCGCCCCCGGCGAGGCCGAGCGTCCACTTCATGTTCGGAACGAACAACGACAGCCCGGTACCGGCCATGCCGCCGAGCAGCGCCCAGCCGAACACGCGGAAGATTTTGGCAAGCGTGTCGCTCTCCGGGGCGAGGAAGAACAGCCCCTGCCCCGCCGCGCCGCCGACGACGCCGACGGTCAGCCCGCCGAGCAGCCCGGCCAGCGTGCCGCCGACCGCGGGCAGCTTACCGCGCAGGTAGTGGCTCTGCCCGCCCACAAGGAAGAGGCACACGAGCGCCGCAATCGCACCAGTCCAGACGCTACTCTGCAGCACCACGCGCCCCTCGGTCCCGGCCGCGGTCTGCTGGCCCGATTGCAGCGAGCGCACGCCGAGCTTCGGCCCTTCGACCCTCTCGGCCACCTTCGGCGTGCTGTCGGGGCTTTTCGCCCGCGCCGCGGCCGTGACCACGCCGCCGAGCGTGTCGAGCAGCGCCGCGAACCCTTGATCGCCGGTAACGACTTCCTTGATGTTGAAGTGCCGGCCCGGTTGAAGTCCACCGTTGAGGAGCGGCGCGTACCAACGGTCCTTGTCTCCGGCCCACGTCACGAGGTGAACGGCGTCGAGGTTCGCCCCCTTGACTTGGTTCGCGGAGTTCTGCACGGCCGCCGTCACGTCGTTGCCCGGCCCCACCTTCGGCGGGTTGTCCGTCACCACCAGCATCATCTTGGTCGCGCCTTTGCGGAAGTCGAGTTCGCTGGCGCGCGCGATCCCTTCGAGGCACGGCTGCGGCGAATCGACCCCGGTTCCGATTAGCACTTTGATCTGGCCCACCTCTTCACGAAAGACGCCCGCGTCGGCGGTAAACGGCCCGCCCTTGAACTGCACGACCGTCACCTTCTCGCCGCCGTCGTTGCGGTCGCGGAACGTGACGAGTGCGAGCCGGTAATCGACGCGGGCCTTTCCCAGCGATTGCGTCAACTGCCCGATACCGTCTTTGAGTTCGTCCAGTGCCCACTGCATACTGACCGACGTGTCGAGAACGATGACGATGTCGGCGAGCGGCTTCGGCGGGTCCGTGACCTTGATGGCGACCGGGGCTTCGGCGGTCGCTTTCTTCCCGTCGTGGGTCGCCTCGGCCACGGCCTTCGCCCCGTGCGCCGCGACCACGCGCGCCGTCGAACCGCCGACCAGTACCACTTCGCCCTTGTCCGCTCCGGCCGGAATCACGACGGGCGCGGCGCTCACGCCCGCGGGCAACCCGTCCATGCGCACGGTCACGGGGCCGTCGAAGTCGGCGCGCGCGATCTGCACGGGAAGCGTGTTGCGCCCGTCCACGAACACCTCGACGTCCTTCGACGCGGCAACGGCGACCTGCGGCTCCGGCGGCCCGCCCTTCGGCGCGGCCGGCGGCTTGAGGATGTGGAACAGCGGTTCGGCGAACACGAGCGCACCGAGTAACCCGCCGACCGCGCCGTACAGCGCGAACAGCAGCGGCTTCGGCAAACCGGCAAGGAACTTCGGCGCGGGCATGGCAGGCTCCGGGGTGCGGAGGCCAAGTGTCGCGCGGCGCGCGGCGCTGGTCAAGAAGTTTCCCGCGCCGCGCCCATATCATGACTTCGGACGAACACCGAGGTGAAGAATGACGCCCCCATACGAAGACCCCGGCCCGACGCGCGCGGAGGTCGAAGCGTGGACCGGCCCCGCGGTGTTAGAGTTCGGCGCGGACTGGTGCGGGCACTGTCAGGGCGCGGAGCCGCACATCGGCGCGGCGCTGGCCGCGTGGCCCGGTGTGCGGCACGTCAAGATCGCGGACGGCAAGGGCAAGCCGCTCGGCCGGTCGTTCGCGGTGAAGCTGTGGCCGACGCTCGTTGTACTGCTGGACGGGAAGGAAGTCGCGCGCGTCGTGCGCCCGACCGACGCGGACGACGTGCGCCGAGCGCTCCAATCCATCGCCTGAGCGCGCGGCGCGTGAAGTATTACTCGTCGTTCGAGTGGCCGGCCCGAAACACGAAGTACACGAGCGTCAGTATTGAGGTCAACGTCGCGGCAACGTAGGTCAGCGCCGCGGCGTTCAGCACCCGCGCAACTTCGCGCTCCTCGCCGCGCGCGATCAGCCCGGTCGCCAGCAGTTCGGCACGGGCGCGGCGGCTGGCGTCGAACTCGACCGGCAGGTTGACGAGTTGGAAGAGCACGGTCGCGGAGAACACCGCGATCCCGGCCCAGACCAACCCGGACACCGCCAGCACCAGCCCGGCGGCGATCATCAGCCAGCCGACGCTACCGCCGAAGTTGGCGAGCGGCACCAGCCCGTTGCGTAGCACGAGCAGCGGGTAGCGCTTGGCGTCTTGGAGCGCGTGGCCCGCTTCGTGGGCCGCGATGCCCAGCGCCGCCAGCGACCGCCCGTCGTACACGTCCGTGCTGAGCCGCAGAACCTTCTCGCCGGGCGAGTAGTGGTCCGTGAGCTGGCCGGGCACCGGCTCGATGTCGACGGTGCGGACGCCGGCCGCGTGCAGGATGTGCGCCGCGGTCTCCGCGCCGGACGCGCCACTCGCCGCGGGTACCCGCTGCGCGCGGTGGTACGCGCTCGACACGCGCCACTGCGCCCACACGGCCAACAGAACACCGGGGGCTAGGCACAGCAGGTAGAGTGGGTCGATAATCATCGTCGATCTCCTCGGTAGAGTATCGAACAATTAGAGTGGGAACCGTGGCGAAGGATTCACGCACCGCGCGCGGCCTATTATTCCCTTCTGTCAGCAGCGCCCGAGCCAGTGGAGCCGACCAACCGTGACCGAATCGCCGTTGAAGTGCGCCGCGCGGTACTCGCTCGCGGCGCTGTTCGTCGGGACCGGTGCGTACCACTTTGCGAACCCCGGCTTCTACGTTCGTATCATGCCGCCGTACCTGTCGCGGCACTACGAACTGGTGCTGCTCAGCGGCGCGCTCGAGATACTCGGCGGGGTCGGGTTGCTCGTGCCGCGCGCGCGGCGCACCGCGGCGTGGGGGCTGATCGCGCTGTTGATCGCCGTGTTCCCGGCCAACGTGTACATGGCAACGAACGCGCATCTGTTCCCTGAAGTGCCGGACGCCGTCCTGTGGGCGCGGCTGCCGTTCCAAGCCGTATTCGTCGCGTGGGCGTTCTGGTTCGCGCGGAGGTGATCCGTGTCCGATCTGGCTCTGCATCTCGACGCACTCGCCCGGTACGCGAACCGGCCGGCGACCGCGCACTGCCTGCGCGCGGAACCGGGCGAGTTGTTCGGTTCGCCGCCGCTCGCGCCGCTCATGCAGTTCGCGCACACCGTCGGGTCGCGCCCCGACCTCGACGCGCTCCTCGCCGCGGTCGCGCCGATGATCCGCGCGAGCGACCCGTTTCGCGGTGCGACGCTCGCGCTGTGCTGCGGCACGTTCGTGGAGTGGGGCGCGGACCCGGCGGTTCTGTTCCCGCACCTGCTGGCCGAACTGCCGAGGCACCTCGCGCTGGCCCGGCGCGGTGCGGATTTCGACACCGACCCGGACGCCGCCCGCGCCGCGGTCGGGCTGACATTCCTGCTGCTCGCGACGATGACGACGATCTGCCGGCGCGCCTCGTTCCGTCAGGCGCTCCGCGCGGACGCGGCGATTTCGGAACACGTGGCGGCGCTGGCGTCATCGCACCGCGAAGCGCGGTTCGTGGCCGACGTACTCGCTCTCACCGACGACCTCGAACTGCTCGTGCTCGCGCCGCATGCGGGCAAAGGCTTCCGCGTGCGGCTCGAAGCCATCGCGACGTGCGCCCACCTGTTCACGCTGCTTCAAGCACTCCTGATCGACGGCGGGCACCTCGCGCGCGAGTCGTGCGACGCAGACCTCGTCGCGGTGGCACACGGTGAGCGCGCCCCGCAACAACTGATGCCCGATCACGCGCGGTTTCACTTCGCTACGTGGGGCGGACTCGACGCCAACGCTTCCGGACCGAACGACGTGTTAGCCGCGTGGGTGCCGGTGGAAGCGTCGCCGCGCGAGATCCCGACATTCGAGGGCACGCCGGTGCTGCTCGTCGGGCCGAACCTGCTCGGCTCGCGCTACTGGGGCAGCGACTTCTTCGCCAACTTCCACGACGCGCTGCGCTCGAACGTCGAACTCGTCGAAGCGCTTCCCGCGGAGCGCGCGGCGGTATGGCTGGACCGCCTGCGGCGGGCGCGAGCATGAGCGCGCCGCGCCCGACCGCGGCGCAACTGAAGGCCGCGAAGAACAAGACCGTGGCCGACGTGCTCGGGCCGGGGCTAGACGTGCTGTTCTGCGGCATCAACCCCGGCCTGTACACGGCCGCCATCGGCCACCACTTCGGGCGACCGGGCAACCGCTTCTGGCCAACCCTCTTCGCCGCCGGGTTCACGCCGCGCCTGTTCGATCCGAGCGAAGAACTCGAACTGTTACCGCTGAAGTTGGGCGTTACGAACGTGGTCGCACGCGCCACCGCGACCGCGGACGAGCTGAAGCCGCGCGAGTTCGTCGCCGGCGGGCGCGTTCTGGAAGAGAAGGTGCTGCGGTTCGCGCCGCGCTTGCTCGCGGTGCTGGGCATCGGCGCGTACCGCGCCGCGTTCGCGCGCCCAAAGGCCGCCATCGGGTTGCAGGTGGAGCGCATCGCTGAAACGCGCCTGTGGGTGCTACCCAACCCCAGCGGGCTGAACGCGCACTACCAAGGACCGGCGCTGGCGCAGGTGTTCCGCGAGTTGCGCGAATATGTCGGTCACTCGCTCAGCGAGTGACCACTTCTGAGGTCGTTAGGCAATACGAACTGGCAACTCGCGGAGCGAGTTGCCTACTCTTGGCTCACGCGCGCGACCGCGAAGATGATCCCCTCTTCGGGGATCGACTTGGCCTCCCACTCAAACCAGCGGTACGCGCCGCGGGTGTCGCGGTAGCGGTTGCGGAACCGTACCACCGGTAGCCCGCGCGACAGCTTCTCCGCCTCGGCCTCGGTACTCTCGCGGTCGTCGGGGTGAACGAACTCAACGAACGGGCGCGACACCAGTTGTTCCGGCGTATAGCCCAGCACGCGGGTGAAGTTGCCGTTCACCCGGCGGAAGTACCCGTCCAACCCGGCGATGCAGAACAGGTCCGGGGACAGCTCGAAGAACCGCACGAGGTCGCGCTCGGCCCGGCGCAGGTCGGAGTCGATGTACGCCGTGAGCGCCGCGGCAACTTCCTGCGCGTTGCGGGGGCGCGTGTCGCGGTGCGGCGCGAGGCACCGCTTAGCAAGGGAGACAAGGTCCGCGGGGGCACCGGCGCGGCCCGCCGCGTCGAGCCGGGCGTAGGCTTCAGCGAGGTCGGCGCGCTGGGCCCGGGAGAACACCTTGCGCGTGCTGTCGCCGGGGTACGGCGGCGCGCCGGTAAGCATCGCGCACAAGATGCCGCCCAGCCCGAACACGTCGGCGCGCTCGTCCACGCGCGTCGGGTCGCCCTGCGCCTGCTCCGGCGACATGTACGCCGGAGTGCCCAACACTTCTTGCGCGTCGGACGAACACGGCTTGCACGCGCCGTTCACCTCGCACGCGACGCCCCAGTCCATCAGCTTCACCACGCCGAACGGCGCGACCATCACGTTCAGCGGTTTGATGTCGCGGTGAATGACGCCGTGGGCGTGCGCGTAGGCGAGCGCCTGACACACGCGCTCGAACACGGACAGGACGTGTGGCAGGTTCTCGGCCGGGGTCTTGCGCGCCGCGAGTTGGGCGTCGAGCGTTTCGCCCTCGACGAGAGTCATCGCGAAGAACGGCCGCGTGTCGGGCAGTTCGCCGAGGTCGTACACGGCGACCGTGCCGGGGTGCTGCAAGCGCCCGGTGATGCGGGCCTCATCGAGTAGGCGCGTACGGTAGTTGGGTTTGTCGCGGTGCTGCGCGAGCAGAACCTTGAGCGCGACGGCGCGGCCCATCAGCGGGTCGTGCGCCGCGAGGATCTCGCCCATGCCGCCGTGAGCCAATTCGCGCTCGACAAGGTATCGGGCCACCTGCGACGGCAGGACCGGGGCCGGGGTGGTGATGACGTCGTTGGTGAGGGTGTCCGGCGCGCCGACGCCACTGTTGCCGGGCGACGTGTTCGACGCGAGCAACAGGTCCGTCCGGTTCGGATCGGACGCGCGTTCGGCGGGCGGCAATGGGGCGCTAAGGTCCGGCACGGGCGTGCTCAGGTGGGCGAATACTCCATGCTGAACGCGCCCGGCCGTTCTGTCAACTACTTTGGCGGTTCCATTGCGCCCGGCGCGCTCGCGACGGGCTGTTCCTCCAACTGCGGCTCGCTGCGCGCGACGTAGATCGCAGTGGTGAGGTCGGCGGTCACGTTCACCGTGGTGCGGCACATGTCGAGGATGCGGTCCACGCCCAGCACCAGCGCGATCGCGCCCGGTTCGACGCCGACCTGCATCAGGATGAGGCCGATGAGCGGGAGTGACCCGCCCGGCACGCCGGCCATGCCGGTCGCGGTCAGGATGCACAGCACCAGCACGATGAGTTGTTGGCCCAGACTGAGGTCGATGCCAAACGCTTGCGCGAGGAACAGCACGGTGACCGACTCGAAAAGGGCCGTGCCGTTGTGGTTCATGCTCGCACTCAGAGGCAGCACGAAACGCGACACCGTCGCGGGCACGCCCAGTTCTTCCTCCGCGCACTTCATCGCGGTCGGCAGTGTCGCGCTCGATGAGCTTGTGCTAAACGCCGTCACCATCGTCCCGCGGCTCTTCCGGAAGAACTCGATTGGCGACATGCCGCCGAGGAACTTCACCAACAGCGGCAGCACGATGCACAGGTGAATCGCCAGCCCGCCGAGTACGGTGAACACGAACGCCGCGAGCGCGATGAGCACCTTGTAGCCCAGCGCCGCAGTGGTGGAGAAGATGAGGCAGAACACGGCATACGGGGCCACGCGCATCGCCATGCGCAGGATGAAGTCGGCGATGAAGTTTACGCCTTCGAGCAGTTCGATCATCAGCTTCGCGCGGTCGGGCTGCATCCGCGTTAGCGCGATGCCCACGACGAGCGCCGTGAAGATGACCGCGAGCATGTCCTTCTTGAGCAGCGCTTCGAGCGGGTTCCGCGGCACGATGTTCACGAAGGTGTTGACGCCGAAGCCCTCGTCGCCCTCCTTCTTTTCGAGTTTTTTCGTGGCCTCCTTCTCGTACTCCTTGCGCAACTCGTCCTTCTTGTCGCGAATCTGATCGCCGGGGCGGATGGCGTTCACGAGCGTAAGGCCGATGGCCGCGGCACACGCGGTGGTGACGAGGAAGTAGGTGATGGTCTTGAACCCGACGCGGCCGACGTTCTGCCCGCCGCCGAGCCGCGTAACGCCGACCGCGAGCGACGCGAACACCAGCGGGATGATCGCCATGAACAGCAGGTTCAGGAAGATGTCGCCGACGGGCTTGGTGACGTACTTCACGACGCCCGCGACGACCTCGCCGCTAATCACGCCCTCGCCCTTGAGGGCGTTGATCGTGCAGCCGAGCACCGCCCCGCCGAGCAGCCCGATCAGAATACGCGTGTGCGGAACCGTCGACGGTGCGGACATGGCGACCTCGTGGCAAGCGTGGGGTCAGCAGTAAGGAGTAAGAAGTGAGGCGCGCGGAGTGAAGGTGCGCTGAAGGCTTGACTCGGATCGGGGTTGTGCGAACCTGTACCTGATCGACCAGTTGCCGTGTGTTGCCATGCGTTGCTATGCGAAGCACCGGGCGGCTACTCGGAACCTGCGATACGGAGCCGCGAATGGCTATCGTAATTCTCTGCCCGAACTGCAAGACACGCCTGACGCTTGGCGATGACCGGGCGGGCACAACATTCGATTGCCCAAAATGCGATACTCCGATCACTATTCCGGCATCGCTGCCTCCAACTCCTGCGCCTTCCCCGCCCGCTCCACCACGTCTTCCACCACCGCTTCCGCCACCGTTAGATATGGATACCCCGGCCCCCACGCCACGCCCGGCTCGAGCGCGCGATCGACACAATTCCAGAGATGATGCGTCGCCGCGGCTACCACGCAAACGTGGCAGGCATCGCAAACGGGCAAGGTTGCCCGTATGGGCCCTCATCCTGATCGCACTGTCGGTGCCGCTCGTTCTCGCCGTAGTGTTGTTGATGTCAGGGATTCTTCCACAGCTCTCCAGCAAGGGACGATTGGAGGCAGCAGTCAAGAAGGAACTTGAAGACCGCGGTATCCCAGTCGCGCGTGTAGATTTGGGAAGGGGGCGTGATCCCCAAGAAGTGGTGAGAAAGGGAGAGCGTTTGTGGGTGGAAGGAGACGTCATGATCGGCGCCGACCAGATCGATACATGCTACAACGGCACCGTAACTCTCAAGATCAGCGGGAAGCACCTGACTATCTTGGTGTTCGTGCTGAAGAATGGACGATTCGTATACCTGCTCAGATAAGCTTGCCGTAGCCACCACTGTGGTCGCTGTAGTCGCGGTATTGAGGTCTGGCGAAGCATCCTCACTCAGACGCGCGCGGAGCGCGACAAGTGGGGCGACCATGAAGCCCTTCCTCTGGTAGCCGCGCTGCGGAACTGCTAATCTGCTCCGCAACTCCTTCCTCGCGGCGCGAATCCATGTTCGATACCCTCATCCGCAACGGCCGCGTCGTGGACGGCTCCGGGCTGCCGTGGTTTCATGCCGATGTCGGCATTACCGGCGACCGCATCACTGCGGTCGGGCGGTTCGGCAAGGCCGGCGCGAAGCAGACGGTGGACGCCGCGGGGCGCGTCGTGTGCCCGGGGTTCATTGACGCGCACGTTCACGGCGACCTCGCGCTGCTAGCCGATCCGGTTCACGAACAGGGCGTGCGGCAGGGTGTGACGACGCACGTGATCGGGCAAGACGGGGTGGCGTTCGCGCCGGCGTCGCCGGACACGATGGCTTACATGCGGCGCTATACGGCGGGGTTCAACGGCAACTTCCCGCTGCCGGGGCGCGACTGGCGCACCGTCACCAAGTTCCTCTCGCAGTTCGACGGGCAGTGCTCGATCAACGCCTGCACGCTGATCCCCAACGGCAACGTCCGCATGGAGGTGATGGGCCTCGACCCGCGCCGGCCCAACCCCGGCGAGATCGCCAAGATGAAGGCGCTCGTGCGCGAGGGCATGGAGCAAGGCGCGGTCGGCCTGTCCAGCGGCCTCGACTATGTGCCAAGCCTGTACGCGGACGAGGACGAGCTAACGGCCCTGTGCGAAGAGATCGCCCCCTACGGCGGCATCTACGTCACGCACATGCGCGGCTACAACGGCCAGAAGGCCCCGGCCGCGCTGCAAGAGGTGTTCAACATCGGCAAGCGCGCCGGGTGCGGCGTCCATGTGTCGCACTTCAACTGCCTAGCCGACCAGACCATTCCGCTGCTCGACGCGGCCCGCGCCGACGGCGTGGACGTGACTTTCGACCTGTATTGCTACCTGTACGGCAGCACCATCGTCGCGATGATTACGCTCCCGCCGGAGTTCCTCGAAGGCGGCGTGGAGGCGACCGTCGAGCGCCTGAAGCTGCCCGCGACCCGCAAGAAGCTGGAACCGGCGTTCGCCAACCCGCGGTTCCCCATCCACACGCTGCGTCTCGCCAGCGTGCCGCACGACAAGTATCGCCAGCTCGAAGGCATGACGCTGCCAGACGCGGCCAACGCCTGCAACCAGTCGATGCTCGACTTCACCTGCGATCTGCTCGTGGCGACGAACCTCGCGGCGGGGTGCGTCGTGCGGCACTTCGCGGAGCGCCAAGAGTCGGACATCCCGAAGTTGATGCGCCATCTCCTAATGATGGGCGGCAGCGACGGCATTTACGTTGGGGGCAAGCCGCACCCGCGCGGCACCGGCTGCTACGCGCGCTACATCGGCCACCACGTCCGCAACGGCGACTGGCCACTCGAAGAAGCCGTGATGAAGTGTACGTACCACGTCGCCCGGCGCTACAGCTTGAAGGACCGAGGGCTGATCCGCGAAGGGCTGGCTGCTGACGTCGTCATCTTCGACCCCGCGACCATCGCCGACCGTTCGACCTACGACGACGGGAAAGCACTGGCGGTCGGTGTCGATAGCGTATTCGTGAACGGTGTGCCCGTGTTGCTCCGCGGCGAGCGCACGAGCGCGCGACCGGGCCGCGGGTTGAAAAGGAAGTAAGTATGTCGAACCACCGGCGGAAGCCGGCTGGGTCGCTTGGCTCGCCCGACCGGCTTACGCCGGCGGTTCGACGGGGGATAACATGAAGCACTTGCTAGGACTGGAAGGCCTCACAGCGGCGCAGCTCACGCGCCTGCTCGACGCGGCCGAAGGGTTCGCCGGCGTCGGGTTCGGCGACGTGCCCAAGCGCGACGACCTCAAGGGCAAAGTCGTCGTCAACCTCTTCTACGAGCCGTCCACGCGAACGCGCATGAGTTTCGGTCTCGCGGCGCGGCGGCTCGGTGCGGACGTACTCGACTTCTCACCTAGCGGGTCCAGCACGTCGAAGGGCGAGACGTTCATCGACACCGCCAAGAACATCGAGGCGATGGGCATCGATATGGTGGTGGTCCGGCACTCGTCACCGGGCGCGCCGCACATGCTCGCCAAGCACCTGAAACCGCACGTTCGCGTCGTGAACGCCGGCGACGGCGCGCACGAACACCCCACGCAAGCGCTGCTCGACATCCTGACCATTCGCAAGAAGCTGAAGAAGCTCGACGGGCTGACGGTCGGGCTGATCGGCGACATCGCGCACAGCCGCGTCGCGCGCAGCAACATTCACGCGCTCACGACGCTAGGCGCGAAGGTGATCGTCTGCGGCCCCACCACGCTCGTACCGTCGTATGTGGCGGAGATGGGCGTCGAGATCGCGGACAAGCTCGACGACGTGCTGCCGCGGTGCGACGTGCTGAACCTGCTGCGCGTCCAATTCGAGCGCCAGCGCAGCGGGCTTTTCCCCTCCATCCGCGAATACCGGCTGCTGTTCGGGGTGGACGGCGACCGGATGAAGAAGGCGAAGCCGAATGTTCTGCTGCTCGCGCCGGGCCCGATCAACCGCGGGGTGGAGATTTCGCCCGACGTGGCGGACGGCCCGAACTCCGCGATCCTCGATCAAGTGACTATTGGCCTCGCGGTCCGAATGGCCGTGCTGAGCGAACTGAACAAGGCTGCTTAATCGCACGAATAATCCTTACAATCCTTACAACCGGACTATTCCCGTGTCCGGTTCGGGCCGCTAGACTAGACACACCTGATCGCCCGACCGACGGACGGTGCGGGAATCAGAGGGTTTCAGGAGGAAGCATCATGAAGCGGTTCCTGATGGCGGTTGCGGTCGCGGTTCTGAGCGCGTCGGTTGTGAGCGCCGACGAAAAGCCGACCACGGGCACAAAGCCGGCGACCCCGGCGACGCCCGCAGCGACCCCGGCCACCGGCACTCCGATCGTAGACTACAGCACCACGGATGCCCCGCGCCGCGGGCTGTTCAGCCGGCTCCGCAGCGGTAACGGGGTGTTCGGTCGCCGCGCCACCTCGTCGTACACCCCGGCCCCGGTCGTGACACCCCCGGTCGCCACACCGATGCCGATGCCCGGCACCACGCCGACCCCGATGCCCCCGGTGAAGCCGGCCGCCGGCACCACCACCAGCGGCAAGGTCGTCCCGGCCACCGGCACCCTGCCCGCCGGCCGCTACACCACCACCGACGGCACCATCGTGCAAGTCGGTGGCACCACGACCAGTGGCTCGCGCATCGGCACTGGCACGACGACCACGGGCACCCGCGGCAGCTTCCTCAGCCGCCTGCGCGCCCGCTAAGGTTGCTCGCACACACTCGACGCCGGGTGCCGCAACGGTGCGGCACCCGGCGTTTCTTCGCGCCCACCCGTAAAGAATTCGATCCACAGGTTACGCAGAGGGACACAGCTTGAAGACGGCGAACACCGCGCGACGACTTACTCTTCTGCCTTTCAATCTGTGTCTCTCTGCGTAATCTGTGGATCAAACTCTTACTCCTTCCCCCCGGCACTCATGGCGCTCCCGATTCTGCTCCACAACGGCCGCGTGATCGACCCGTCGCGCGACTTCGATACCGTCACCGACCTGTGGCTCGCCGAGGGCAAGGTGGCGGGCACCGGCGCGCGCCCGGCGTGGGTGAACGGCGACGTGAAGGAACTCGACTGCACCGGCCTCATCGTGTCGCCGGGCCTCATCGACATGCACGTTCACCTGCGCGAGCCGGGCCGCGAGGAGGACGAGACCATTGCAACCGGCACCGCGTGCGCGGTCGCGGGGGGTCACGTCGGTCGCGTGTATGCCCAACACCGAGCCGGCGCTTGATACGCGCATGGCCGTCGAGTTCGTCATTCATCAGGCCGAGCGCGCGGGGTTCTGCAACGTGTTCCCCATCGGCGCGGTCTCGAAGAACCGCGACGGCAAGGAACTGGCCGAACTCGGCGGGCTGGTCGAGGGCGGGGCGGTCGCGTTCACCGACGACGGCGCGCCGGTGTACTCCGCGGAGATCATGCGGCGGGCGCTCGAGTACTGCAGGATGTTCGACAAGGCGGTGCTCGTACACGCCGAAATCCTCGAACTCACGCAGGGCGGCGTGATGAACGAGGGGTTCGTCAGCACGCAGCTGGGCCTGCGCGGGATGCCGGGCGTGGCCGAAGACATCATGATCTATCGCGACATCGTCCTCGCGGAGCTGACCGGCGGCAAGGTCCACATCCTGCACGTCTCCACCGCGGGCGGCGTCGATCTGATCCGCCAAGGCCGCAAGCGCGCGGAGGTTCTGAAACTGTCGGGGAAGCCGTCGTTCTGGATCAGCGGCGAGGCGTGTCCGCACCACTTCATCCTCACCGACGAGGAGATGCGCCGGTTCGACAGCAACTACAAGATGTCGCCCCCGCTGCGCACCGAGGCCGACCGGCTCGCGATCCTCGAAGGGCTGAAGGACGACACACTAACCGTACTGGCGACCGACCACGCCCCGCACGCCCCGGAGAAGAAGGAGCGCGAGTTCGACCAAGCCCCGAACGGCATCCTCGGCCTCGAAACGTTCCTGCCGCTGTGCGTGACGCACCTGATCGAGCCGGGCCATTTGACGTGGCCGCGGATGCTGGCAAAGATGACGTGCAACCCGGCCGCCGTGCTCGGCATCGACCGCGGCACGCTCCAAGTGGGCCGCCCCGCGGACGTGACCGTGATCGACCCAAAGGCCAAGTGGACGATCAGCAAGGACGAAACGAAGTCGAAGAGCCGCAACACGCCGTTCCACGGCACGCCGGTCGTGGGCCGCGCGCTGGCAACCATCGTCGGCGGCGAAGTGAAGATGACCCGCATGGGGTGACGCCGATGAAGGAAGCCGAGTGGTGCGCATGCGAGGCCCCGTCGCAGATGATCGCGGCGCTCGGCGAACGGACCAGCACGCGGAAGCTATCGCTGTTCGCGGTCGCCGGTTGCTACCTGTGCAAGCCGCTCGCGCGCAAGCCGAAGGAGAAATTCGAGGTCGTCGTGCGGTTCGCCGACGGGCGGGCCGACCTCAAGGCGATTCGCAAGCACTGGGGCCGAATGCGACCGGGTGGAACGTGGCCGGAGCGCCCGTACCACTGGGCGCACCAGTTCGCGACCGACTGCGAGGACGGCGCGGACAGCGAGAACGAGTACCCGCTCCCGATCGTAGTCGTGCCGCTGCTCCGTGACATCTTCGGCAACCCGTTCCGCCCTGTGACTTTCACCACCGATTGGCGCACCAACACCGTAGTTACCCTCGCGCGGACGATGTACGACGCGCGCGAGTTTAGCGCGATGCCGATTCTGGCCGACGCGCTGCAAGACGCCGGGTGCGACAACGACGACATCCTCAACCACTGCCGCGACACAACCGCAACGCACGTCC
This sequence comes from Planctomycetota bacterium, assembly GCA_016872595.1. Lineage (GTDB taxonomy): Bacteria > Planctomycetota > Planctomycetia > Gemmatales > Gemmataceae > Gemmata. The sequence goes on along the minus strand of VGZJ01000002.1, from coordinate 45,957 downwards.
GTGGGTGCTGGGTCGTCGATCTGGTGTTGGGGAAGGCGTAACCGGAGACGTCACGCTCCGCGTGATGCCGCGATGCCCGCCCGGTTGCGATTCCCAAGAGCCGAAACCAGTGTCTAAGCGGCATCACGCAGAGCGTGATGCCTACGGTGGTGCGCCCCGAAGTGGGGCGAAATCAAAATCGGTTGCACAACACGCGCGCTCCTCTTGGTAGGTGCCGCGAGCCGAGCGGCACCGCTTCTGAACGGGGACAGTTATTGGCGCGCGTCGATTGCTTCACCCATGCCATCGCGGTGCCGCTCGGCTCGCGGCACCTACTGGGGCAATTTCAAAATCGGTTGCACAACGCCCGCACTCCCCAACGTGGCCGTTTCAAAAACGGTTGCACAACACCGGCGCGCCGCCGAAGTTGCAAAACGAGAAACTCTGGTACAACTGGCGCTTATTAGAATGTGGCCCGACTGCCGCGCGTACCGAAGTGGCGAAGCCGCGCGCGGTTGCACAACGCGCTCGTTCGCGGATCGATGGCAGGGTTGTTCGGCGCGAAGCACGACGGCCCCTCAGCGCCGCGCGAGATTCGCGCGGCGCACCTGCAACGTGACACCAGTTTATAGTATACGGGATGGCATGTCACGTCAAGGGGCGGAGTGAACTTTTGCGCGCTACGGTTTCAGCTTGTCGGCGGGCGGGACGATCTTCAGCCACGCTTCGGGCAGCACCAGCTTCTTGCCCGATTCGATGCGCGCGGAGTCGAACAGGTTCGGCGCGCCGGCGCGGGCCTGTGTCAGCAGCGCCGCGGCCCCGCCCGCGAACGCGGTCGCGGTACCCGGCCCGGTGAACGTATCGTTCCCGAACGTCAGCGCCGCCGGGCCGTACACGTCGGGCTTCGTGCGCAGCGTCAGGCCGGTGCCGCCGCCCACCTGCGCGCCCTCGGCCTCGACGCCGACCGTGAGCGCGAACTTGGCGTCGCCGGGCAGCCCCACCCCGGCGCTCGTCGTCGTGTACGAGCGGAACACCACCTTCGCGTCGTTCAGCGGCGTGCCCACGGTTTCGATTACGATGCGCGGATAAACTTCCACGTCGCGGCGCAGAGCGGGGATGAGCGGGTCCGGGCGCGCGGGCGCTTCCAGCGCCAGCGCGTACCGCCCGGCTTCGGGCACCGTGAACTCCAACATCTGCTCGAACACGAGGTACGTCCGCGTGCGGAACACCACGTTCGGCGAGCTGCCGCTGCGCGCCAGTTCGACCATCTCGTCGCTGGCGCGCTTGTCGCCGGTCGGGTCCAGTTGCTTCATCAGGCGCACGGTCAGAGCGTGAACCGGGATGTCGGTTTCGGGGAAGTTCGGGTCGGCTGGCTCGCGCCACTGCACCACGATGCGCAGCTTCGCGTCCTTCGCCAGTTCGGGCGCGACCGCGCCGGTCGCGACGCGGGTGCCGAGGAAGCTGAGTTGCGGCGACCAGTTGTCCGCGGGGAGCTTCGCGCCCGGCGGAATGAACTCCATGAGGCCGTCGCGGTTGGCGTCGAGGAACGGGCCGCCCCACACGGCCGCACCGCCGGCGCTGGCGGCCTGTACCCAGACCAGCGGCGGCTTCGGGGCCGCGTCCGCGTCGCCGGGGCGCTTGTTCACGCGCGGCGGCAGCACGTTCGCGCGCAGGTCGATGATCTGCGCGAACTCGCTCAGCGCGTCGAGCGGGTACCCCGACTCCCACGCCAGCGTGTTCACGAACACCTGCGCCCCGGTCAGGGCCGTACTCAGCTCCTTCTGATAGGCGTTGAAGCGGTTGAGGTACTGCGTCAGGTCTTGTTCCCTCTTGATCACCGCTTCGAGGTCGGCCTTTGTTTTCAGGCGCAGCTTCACCGCTTCGGGCGCGTCGCTCAGGTCCGCGAACGCCTTCTTGTAGGCGTCGATGGCGACGAGCTTCTCGCGGTCGATGATCGCGGAGCGCAGGGCCAACTCGTTAAGCCGCGCGCGCATCGCGTCGGTGTACTGGATCTCGCCGCGCGCGAGCTTGATGATCGTGTGCAGGTGGAAGAAGCACCCGGGGTCGATGCGGACGAGCACCAGTTCTGCGTCCGGGGCGACCGCGGCGAGTGCCTTCGCGGCGGCCGTGCCGGTGCCGAGGCGCGCGAAGTCGGCCTTCGCCGGGACCAGTTCGGGCGTCAGTTCCGTCGTCAGGTCCACGATCTTGGTGCGCTTCGGGAGCGCCGTGCCGACGAGCTTGTCCGCGCCGGTGAAGTCGGAGGCGATGAGGATCACTTTCACCCCGGTGCCGGTGTAGCCGAGCGCGCGGAGCTTGTCGAGGTTCGCGGCGGCGAGTGCGTCCGCGGGCGCGGTACCTTTCCCGCCTTGCGCGAGGCCGACCGTCTCCGCCCCCTCGCGCGGCAAGCGCAGGTGCGCCACGCCGGGTTCGAGCGCGAACGCTTCCAGTAGCGCCTGCCGCGCGAAGCGGATGCTGGCGACGTTGCCGATCACGCCGTCGAGCGACGAGCCGACGTAGCGCCCGGATACGAGCGTGCGTAGCGCTTCCACGTCGTCGATGCGGTTCTCGAACACGACCTCGGCGCGGATCGGCACGTCCTTACCCGGCGGCGCGAGCAAGAGCGCCCGCAGGTCCGCGGAGTAGCGCAGTTGCGCCGGCAACACGGGCGGCGGCGAGTACGGCGCGGGGAACTCGGTGATCGGCAGTACTTCGGCCCATCGCACCGGGTTGCGCTCGCGCAGCGGCACGGGCAGCTTGTCGATGTTGGTGTTCACCGTGAACCAGCCGCTCGGTTCCGCGCGTAGGTCTTTCACCAGCAGGTTCAGGCTCTTGTACTGGATGTACCCGCGAACGAGCGTGTAGCCGCGCGTCTCGTATCCGAGCGCCTCGACGAAGCCGAGCTGGGCGAGGTGCGCGACCACTTGGCGATGGAGTTGCTGTTGGACCGGGCCGAGCAACCCGCTGCGCAGGCCGAGCTTGATCGCAACGGGCTTGTCCGGGGCGTCCGGGTACGCGAACCCGGTCGGCGCGAACAGGATGTTCTGGACCCGCACGTCGTCCAGAATCGCTTCGACCTTGTCGCCGGGAATGGTGCCGACGAACCGCTCCGCGGTCGGGTCGAGGATGTCGAGTTCGTGGATCGGGTCGTCCTTGAGCGCGTCCACGAAGCCGAGACCGGCGAGGTGCTTTTCGAGTACGCGATACTGGCGGATGCGCTCGTCGCGGTCGGCCCGGATGCGGTACCGGATCTGCACGTCCATCTTGTCGGCGCGCTTCGGCTCCTTCGGCGTCACCGGCTGCGCCGGCGCGAGTGTGGCGCTGCTAACGAGTACGAGGGCCGCGAGGGTCGTGCGTGCGAGAGCGTGCGACATGGTGGCATCCTGAACCGGCGCGCGGAAGTTCCTATTCCATCGTGCCCGGTATTCGCTCAGTTGCCAAGTGACTCCGTCCCAGAAATGAAGAGTAGCCGCACGATGAACACCGATGAAAGACACGATCCGGACAATAGGCAGAGTTCATTTCCTCTGCTTTCTGCCTTGATCGTGCCCTTTTCGTGTCTTGATCGTGCGGCTCAAAAACTACTTCACGCGGTCCGGGGTGAGTTTACCGAGGTTATCGAAGAGGCGGACCAGCGACGACATCAGTTTCTTGAAGTCGCCCTCGTGCAGGCTCTCGTTGGGGGCGTGGGCGTTGCTCGCCGGGTCTTCGATGCCCATGAGCAGCGCCGGCGCGCCGCCGAACAGTTCGGAGAGCGGGCCAACGAACCCGATGGTGCCGCCGCAGCCGATGGCGACCGGGTCGTGCTCGAACCCGTCGCGCATCGCGCCCAGCGCGGCCTCGAACGCCGGGCCGTTGGGGTCCGTCATCCACCAATCGACCGGCGGGCCGGCGGGCGACACGCTCACCTCGCAGCCCCACGGCGGGTTGGCGGCGAGGAACGCCGTCAGCTTCTCAAGGACGTGCTCCGGCTTCTGATCGGGCACGATGCGGCAGCTCACGATTGCCGACGCCTTCGGCAGCACTTGGTTCGACGCGCCCTTGATGGAACTCGCCTCCTGCGCGATCACCGTGACCGCGGGCCTGCGCCACGTCTGCCCGTAGGCGTTGTAGCCGGTTTCGGTCGCGAACCGCGCGGTCGGTACGATACCGAGCATCTGGCGGAACTTCTCCCCCTCGAACGGGAGCTTGTTGAACGCGACCTTTTCCTTTTCCGTGAGCGGGCGCACCTGCTCGTAGAACCCGGGGATCGGCAGCGGGCCGTTGTCCCAGTAGAGGCGGCCGAGGATCGCGTTCAGGGCGATGGCCGCGTCCGGGAGCGCGCCGCCGCCCATCCCGCTGTGGCAGGGCACCTTCGCGGTGCTCACGTCCACCTTCACCGCGACGATGCCGCGGAGCGAGTAGGTGATGCTCGGAATCCCGACCTCGATGTTCTCCGTGTCGCACACAACGATCACGTCGGACTTGAGCCGGTCGCGGTGGGTCTCGAAGAACTTCAGCAGGTTCTTGGAGCCGACCTCTTCCTCACCCTCGACCAGCATCTTGATGTTGCACGGCAGGGCGTTGCCGGTCTTGCGGTACGCGGCAATCGCGCCGAGGAACGCCGAGATCGCGGCCTTGTCGTCGGCCGAACCGCGGGCGTACAAGCGCCCGTCGCGCCGGGTCAGCTTCCACGGGTCGCTGAGCCACTGCTCGACGAAGTTCACCGGCTGCACGTCGTGGTGCGCGTATAGGAACACCGTCGGCTTACCGGGCGCTTCGAGCCACTCGCCGTAGGCGTAGGGGAGCGACTGGCCGACGCGCAGGACGTCGACGTTGTGCAGCCCGGCCTGCCGCATCTGGTCGCAGGTGAGCTTGGCGGTGCGCTCGATCTCCGGGTTGTGTTCGCCGTCGGTGCTGATGCTCTGAATCGCGACCAGCTCGGCCAAGCCGTGAACGATGTCTTCGTGGTGCTTGGTGAGCCAATCGAGTGCCGCGGTTTGCATGAGAAGTGCCCTTCGGGTACGGTTCCTACAGTATACGAACGCGCGGCGCGTGCGCGGCGCGTACAACACCCTCCCCTTCCCTTCGGGAGCTCCACCATGCGCGCGCGCCTACTCGCACTCGTCACCACCGCACTCCTCCTCGCGCCCGGCGCGCGCGCTGCGGACGACGACAAAGACGTCCGCGCCGTGCTCGAAGCCCAAGTGGTCGCGTGGAACAAGGGCGACCTCGACGGCTTCATGGCCGGGTACTGGAACAGCGAAAAGCTGTCGTTCATCAGCGGCGGCACGATCACCAGCGGGTGGAAGGCCACGAAGGAGCGCTACGAGAAGCGCTACAAGGGCGAGGGCAAGGAGATGGGCAAGCTGACGTTCAGCGAGCTGCACGTCGAGGTGCTGTCGCCGACCGCGGCCATGCTGCGCGGGCAGTTCGAGGTGGCGTTCGAGAAGGAGAAGGACGAGAAGAAGAAGCTGGCCCGCGGCCGGTTCACACTGATCTTGAAGAAGTTCCCCGACGGCTGGAAGATCACCCACGACCACACCTCTGCGGAAGCAGTGAAGTGAGCGCACAACCAGAGTCACAGAGCCGGTCGTGGTGGCCGACCATCGGCTGCGGTGCGCTCGTGCTCTTCGTCGGGTCGCAACTCTGGGTACTCTCAACAACGCGATGGGGTGCGCCAAGGAAGCCGAGTATTGCGCAGTTGCAGTGTGTGCACCTAGCGAAAGCCATCAAGGTCTACTGTGAGCTTCCAGACAATAAACAGGGAACACTCCCGACTGTGCCGCGCGACTTGCCCCAACCTCCATGGGGTGGTCAGACGTTACTCGAAAACGGCGAAGCCGACTTGATAGACCCGTGGGGGAGGCCTTACGAGTTCGAGTTCCGCACGCTCCCCGACGCAACGCGGTTCATCCTCGTGCGTACGACCGCGCCGGACGGAACGCCGATCACGCAATACGGGATCGGGCCGAACGCGGAGCCGCGCCATTAGTAGGGTGGTTTGAGGGGCCAGAAATGAAGGTCGGGCCGGTGAGCTTTGGGGGACGCTGCCAACCCCCTGACTCAACCGGCCCGACACAGTCGCTCCCACATGAGCGGGAAGACGCTGCCAAACAACTCCCCGCTCATCAAGTCCGATGCGCGCCACCCGCCACTTATTGCCCGGCACCGATACTTTTTTCGCTTGCTCGCGCGTCACGAACGCGCATCATGGGTTCCGACCCACTCACTCGTTCGCGGAACCTGACATGGAAACCCTCTCCCGACGTTCGTTTCTCGCGTCTGCTGCGGCGCTCGGTGCCACAGGGGGCTTGCGCCCCCCGCTCAGTGCCGCAGAGGTCGCTCCCAAGTTCAAACTGGGCACCGTCACTTACAACGTGCCCAAAGACTGGAACCTGCCCACGCTACTGAAGGTGTGCAAAGCAACCGGCGTCGCGGCCGTCGAGTGCCGCACCACGCACAAGCACGGCGTTGAGGTGACGCTGACCGCGGACCAGCGCAAAGACGTGAAGAAGCAGTTCGCGGACAGCGGCGTCGTGTTCTGGGGCTGCGGCAGCGTGTGCGAGTTCCACGCGGCCGATACCGGCGTCGTGAAGAAGAACATCGAGGACTGCAAGAAGTTCGTCGATCTCGTCAAAGACATCGGCGGCACGGGAGTGAAGGTCCGGCCAAACGGCGTGCCCAAAGGCGCGGACGAGCAGAAGACGTTCGAGCAGATCGGCTACGCGCTCAAGCAGTGCGGCAAGGCCGCGGCGGACGCGGGCGTCGAAATCTGGGTCGAGGTTCACGGCGCGATCACGCAGATCCCCAAGAACATGAAGATCATCATGGAGGCGTGCGGGCACAAGTCCGTCGGCGTGACGTGGAACTCCAACCCGAACGCCGACGAGGTGCAGAAGGGGTCCGTGGCCGCGGCGTTCGAGCTGCTGAAGCCGTGGATCAAGTCGTGCCACATCAACGAGCTGGGCAACGACGCGAGCGGCAAGTACCCGTACCGCGAACTGTTTAAGCTGCTGCGCGAGAGCGGCTACGACCGCTACACGCTCTGCGAAGTGGGCACCGCTTACGACCCCGAAAAGGGCGCGGCCTTCTTCAAGGAGTACAAGGCCACTTGGGATAAGTTGGTCAAGGGTTGAGTTACCACTTTGCCTCGTCGTCGAACGCACCCCACTTCGGCGCGGCCGGTTCCGCGCCGCGCTTCGCGGTTCGCGCCTTCAGGATCGCGTCGGCCAGCTCGAGGTCTTCCTTCGTGGTGATCTTGAAGTTGGTCGGCGCGCCCGGCACGACCACCACCGAGTGGCCGATGGCTTCGATCAGCTGCGCGTCATCAGTAATGGGTGAATTGAGCGCGGCGCGGTTGGCGTACGCCTCCGCGAGCCAGTCGCGGCGGAACACCTGCGGCGTTTGCGCCTGCCACACGCCGGCGCGCGGCACCGTGCCGGTAATTCGGTTCGTCGCGGGATCGACCTGCTTGAGCGTGTCAGCGACCGGCACTGCGGGCATCGCGGCCCCGTGTTCCTCGGCCGTACGAACGACGGCATCAATGAGCGCGGCCGTGATGAGTGGGCGCACGGCGTCGTGGACCGCGACCAACGGCACCTCGGTCGGCACGCGCGCGAGCGCGTTCGCCACCGACTCGAACCGCTCGGCCCCGCCCTCGACCAGCTCGACCTTATCGACGAAGGTGATCAGGTGCCGGAACCGCGCGAGGAAGTCGGCGCGGTCGTCGGGCGCGATTACGACGTAGACCTTGCTAACGTCTTCGCGCGACCAGAACGGTTCCGCGGCGCGCTGCCAGACGGGGCGACCGTCGAGCGAAACGAACGGCTTCTTCTCCATGCCGCCGAACCGCGACGACCGCCCGGCCGCCGGGATGATGACCGCGAACCGCGACATGCCGCACCTACGACGCGGGGTGAGTGGGCTGTTCCTGTTGTAGCACATGCTCCCACTGCGCGAACAGCGCGCGCCAACGGCCGACGGCCTCGGCGCGGTCGGCGATTTCGGCCTCGGCCGCGCGGGTCACGCCCTCCGCGGCGCGCGCCCGCGCTTCCCAATCGACCAAGCGCACGTCGAGGCGGTCGAGCGCGACAGGCGCTTCGCCCTCGCCCGCGGACGGCGCGCCGGCCAGTTCCCAGCGCTCGTCGGACCGTTCCAGCGCGCGGGCCGCGCCGGTCAGCGCGGTCTCCATGTCGTCGAGCGCGGCGTTCCACTGGGCAATCGGAAGCGGCCCCATGCGTTTCCCTCGCGTGCGCAAGCTGGGGGGGTTCGTAGCCCCGCGCGGCCCGGCTCGCAAGCCGAGTTTTGCAGACTTTATCCTTGCGTGCGGGTCGTGGCGGATGCTATCGCCCCGCTTCGAAATCGGGGGCTTCGGCCGCGCGCCAGCGGGGGTTGGGGCGCGGCCGGAAACTGGGGGACGTGCGCGACGTTTGCCTGACGCCGCGCGCGGGGAGGACTCGGCATGTACGTAGCCTGCTCGACGCTCGCGTTCGGGAAACTGTCGCTCGAAGACGCGCTCCGCACCGTCCGCGAAATGCGGTTCACGAAAGCGGACCTCGCCATTCACGACGGCGGCCCGCACCTGACCCCGGACGAGGTGATCGCGGACCCGGCGCGCGCCGCGCACCGGCTCAAGGCCGCGAACCTGCCGCTCGCTGCGATCCACCTGAGTACCGCGCCGGACGACCCCGCGAAGGCCCGCGCGCGGTTCCGTGCCGTGTGCAACCTTGCCCGCGTCTCGACGGTCCCGCTTGTTACGATTGCCGCCGCACCACTGGGCAGCGACTTCGACGCCGAGGTGTGCCGCCTGAAGGACTGGTGTAAGGTGGCCGAGGGCGAAGGACTGATTCTCACCGTCGAAACGCACTCCGCGACTGTAACCGCGGACCCGCTGGGCGCGGCCGAACTGTGCCGCCGCGTGCCCGGACTCGCGCTCACGCTCGACCCCAGCCACTACCACGCCGGCCCCCACGGGCCGACGGACTACGACGCACTATTCAAGTTCGTGCGCCATGTGCGCCTGCGCGACACCGGCAACAAGCCGGAGCTGTTCCAAGTGCGGATCGGGCAGGGCGAACTCGAGTACGGGCGCATCCTCTCGCAACTGGACCGCTGCCGCTACGACCGCGCCCTCACGGTTGACGTGCGCGACGCGCCGGACAGCCCGTTCCCGGTCGAGCCCGAAACGCGCAAGCTGAAGTACCTGCTCGAATCGCTGGTGTGATCCGGAAGCGTTGGCGGCCTCGCGCGTGCGAAGCCGCCATCGGCTCGACGCGCCTGCGCATCTCTCGCCACCGGCATTTCTGGTTCACCCTTCCGATTGGTCACTTCGGGCGCGAACAATAGGACCAACCCCTTGCACGGGAAAGAGAGATGAGAGAAAGTGGAGAAAAGGGGTCGAGGTGGTGATTCCGCCCCGGCCCTCCGATATTCTTCATTAGAAGCTCATGCTCTACCGCCGGAGTCACACCATGACCCTGCCACGGTCGGCCCGCTTCGCGGCCGGTCTCGTTCTCGTCGTCGGAATCGTCACCGCGGCGGCTCCGGCCGCGGACCCCGCCCCGGCCCCAGCTGCGAAGTGGGACCCGGCGCGCATCACCGTGCCGGAAGACCTCGCCGAACTCAAATCGCTCCAGTCCACCGTGCAAACCGTGGTCGAGAAGTGTACGCCGGCAACGGTCGCGGTGCTGTCCGGGATGAGCGCCGGTAGCGGCGTCATCGTCAGTGAAGACGGACTCGTGCTGACCGCGGCGCACGTGATTCGAGATTACGAACTGCCGGGCAAGGGCGCGCTCGAGGGCAAGGCCAAGCCGTTCGAGAGCGGCAAAAACGTGAAGATCCGCCTGCCGGACGGAAAGAACGTGGACGGCAAGACCCTCGGGATCAACGCCCGTATGGACAGCGGCATGGTACAGATCACCACGAAGGGGCCGAACAACGGCAAGTGGCCGTTCGTGCCAATCGCCAAGTCCGCGGACGTTAAGAAGGGCCAGTGGATCGTGTCGCTGGGCCACCCGAACGGGCCGAAGGACGGGCGCTCGCCGGTCGCGCGCCTCGGCCGCGTCATGGCGAGCGAGAGTACGCTCATTTCGACCAACGGCACGCTCGTGGGCGGCGACTCCGGCGGCCCGCTGTTCGACCTTCAGGGCCGCGTCATCGGCATCCACAGCCGCATAGGGTTCACGCTGAACTCGAACATCTCCGTGCCCACCGACCAGTTCAAGGGCGAGTGGGACAAACTCGTCGCCGGCGAATGGGTTGACAAGCCGGCCACTGCGAAGGCCACGGGCGCGTACATCGGCGTCGTGTTCCCGGACGACGACGAGGAGGACGCTTGGCTCAAGGACGTGATCGAGGGCGACCCCGCGGACAAGGCCGGGTTGAAGGCCGGCGACACCATCACGAAGTTCAACGAGACCGCCGTGAAGTCGGTGAAACAGTTCCGCAAGCTGCTCGAGGTCGCGAAGCCCGGTGACAAGGTGAAGATGACCGTGCGCCGCGGGATCAACATTCTCACGCCCACCGTCACCCTCGGCAAGAAGTCCTAACGGCTCCCGTCCGCGCCGCGCACGCGCGGCGCGGCCCCTGCCCCGCACACCGGAACTCTCTCGCGCATTACACCCCCGACCCTCCGCTGGAGCCACGACCGATGTTCGCACGTGTGTCCGCCGCTGCGGTGGTACTCGCCGCACTCGCCGCGCCCGCATCCGCGCAAATCTCGAAGGACTCGAAGCTGCTCGCGCCGTTCAAGCCGGTGGTCGCCGCGGTCACCGAGTCCACCGTGCGCATCAAGTGCAACGACAAGGACGCGATCCTCGGCACCATCGTGGACGCCGACGGGTTCATCCTCACCAAGTTGAGCGAGCTCCGCGGCACCGTGTCGGTGCGGTTCACCGACGGCACCGAGTACGAGGCCACCACGGTCGCGGCGCACAAGGAAACCGACCTCGCGCTATTGAAGGTGGACGTGAAAGGGCTGAAGGCCGTGAAGTTCGCGGACACGAAGAAGATCCCGCGCGGGCAGTGGGTGGCCGCGAGCGGGCCGAGCAGCGACCCGGTTTCGGTCGGCATCGTCAGCGTGATGACCCGCGCGCTGAACGGCCGCGACGCCATCATCACCAACCCGAACCGCGGCTACATGGGCGTGATCCCCACCGACGAGAAGGACGCGACCGGCAAGCTCCTCGGCGCGCGCCTGACCAGCGTGCCCGCCGACGGCGCGGCCAGCAAAGCCGGCCTCATCGTGGACGACATCATCATCGAGATCAACGGCACCAAGATCGAGGGCGAAACGTCGCTCCGCTCGACGCTCGAATCCCTCAAGGGCGGCGACACGATCAACGTGAAGGCGCTCCGCAAGGGCGAGGCGAAGACGTTCAAGCTGACCCTCGGCAGCGCGCCGAAGGACCGGGGCGACATTCAGAACGCGATGGGCAGCACGCTCTCCGGCCGACGCACGGGGTTCCCGGAGGTCCTCCAAACCGACATGGTCGTCGAGGCGAAGGACTGCGGCGGTCCGGTCGTCGATCTGGACGGCAACGTGCTGGGCATCAACATCGCCCGCGCCGGGCGCGTCGAAACGTGGGTGCTGCCGACCGAGATCATTAAGCCGCTGCTAGTCGAGTTCAAGGCCGGTAAGCACGCGCCGGCGAAGGCCGTGGTCGAACCGCCGAAGTCGTCCCTGCCGGTCGCCCCGCCGCCGCACGTGAAGAAGAAGTAACCGCCGCCAGACGGCTCCGGCGAACCCGGAGCGTGAGCGACGGGGTGGCGCGTTGAGTGACGCGCCACCCCGTCGCTCACGCTCCGGGTTCGCCCTTTGCCGCACTGGGCTTGAATCGCGCGCGCGACCGCGTACCATTCCCGTTCTCTCGCGGCGGGGGCCGCGACCGGGACGCACGGACGCGCGACACATGCCGACCATCAACAAACGGTTCCTCTTCAAGTTGCTCCTCGTGATGTGCGGCACCGTGGGAGTGCTGTTCGCGGCGCACGCGGTGCAGGCCCGGCGCATCCCGGCGGCTCTCAAGCAGCAGTCCGAGCGCGCCGCCGACGCCGGCAAACTCGACCTCGCGATCCACTACCTGCGCCAGTACCTCGAGTTCCACCCGGACGACACCGATTCGCTCGTGCGGCTCTCCGAACTGCTGGGCAAGCGCGCGCCCACCCAGCGCGGTTACTCGGAACTGCTGTTCCTGTACGACCGCATCCTGAGGCTCGACCCCGACCGGCACGCGATCCGCCGCGAGGCACTCGCCGTCAGCCTGCGCATCGGCCGCAATCCCGACGCGGTGACGCACGCCGAGTACCTCCTGAAAACGTTCCCCACCGAAGCCGATTTGTGGCAGCAACTCGGGACCGCGCAGGTCGGACTGAACGAGCTCCGCGCTGCGCGCCAGTCGTACGAGATGGCCGTGAAGCACGCACCCGGCGCGATGATCGGCTACCAGCGACTCGCGCAGCTCGTGTGGCGGAACCTGAACGACGCGCCCGGCGCGCGCGGCGTCCTCGACCGCATGGCCGCGGCGCTCCCGCAGGAACCGGACGCCTTCTTGATCCGCGCGCGGTTCGAGACCTTCACCGCGGACGACGCCGGCGCGTCGAACGCGGCACACCTCGCCCGCGCCGCCGCAGACCTGCGCCGCGTCCTCGAACTCGACCCCGAACACGCAGAGGCGACGCTGCTCCTCGCCGAGAACATGCAGCGGACCCGCAACGTCCCCGCCGCGCACGCCCTGCTTCGCGACGGCGTCGCGCTCTACCCCAAGAACCTCAAACTCGTGCGCGCGCTGTCGTGGCTCGAACTGATCCGCGGCAACGCGGCGGCGGCCATCGCCGTGCTCGAAGATGCGCTCAAGGCCAGCCCCAACGGGTTCGACCTCATGGTGCCACTCGCGGACCTGCTCGTTCAGCAGGGCGACACCACCCGCACCGCGGACCTGCTCCAGCGGCTTCAGGAGCGCAAGGCCCCGCCCACGCAGATCAAGTACCTCAAGGCCCGCGTCGCCATGCGCGACCAGCAGTGGCAAGAGGCCGTACACCAACTCGTCGCGCTCCGCGCCGAGATCACCAACCTGCCCGGCCTCGACACGCAACTGAACGTCCTGCTCGCCGGGTGCTACCAGCGGCTGGGCGACCCCGGCGCGGAGGAGAAATCGTACCAGCGCGTGACGAACGCCGACGCCGGCAACGTCGTCGCGCGCGTCGGCCTCGGCAACCTGTACATGAACCTCGGCCGGTTCGACGACGCGGCCCGCGAACTCGACGCGGCCGTTCAATCGCCGTACTCGACCGGCGTGGTCGTGTCGCAGTGGTTGAAGCTCAAGACGCGGCTGATTCAGAGCGCGAACGCGCCCGGCGAGTGGACGAAACTCGACGTGGCGATCAGCGCGCACGCCCCGAAGTTCGGCCCCGGCTCGTCGGAACCGCTGATCCTCCGCGCCGACTTGTTGGCCGCGCAAGGCCGCACCGACGAAGCGGTTCGACTGCTGCGGCGCGAGACCGCTCTGCGCGCCGGCGACGCGCGCCTGTGGGCCGCGCTCGCCCTCGCCACCTCCGACCAGAATGGGTGCGCCGCGGGGCTGGTAGTCGTCGATGAGGCGCAGGCGGCGGCCGGCGACTGCGTGGACCTGCGCCTCGCGCGGGCCGCGCTCTACGCCCGCGAGCCGGGCCGCGTGCGCCCCGTCGCCCCGCTTGGTGAGCGCATCGAGGGCTGGCCGGAGAACGAGCAGCTGCGGCTGCTCGCGGGGCTGGTGGAGGTGTTCGACCGTCTCGGCGACCGGGCGAACGTGGTCCGCGCGCTGGAGCGTATCGTCGCGCGGCAGCCGGCGAACGCGGCGATGTGGCTCAAGCTGAACGAGTGCGCCGCCGGCCACGATTCCGGAGCCGCCGGCCGCGCCCGAGTAGCGCTCGCGAAACTGGAAGGAGAAAGCGGACCGGCGGTCGCGATCTGCGACGCCCGCGCTGCCACCGCCGAGGCCGCGCCCGCGGTCGCGTCGCGCGTGGAGTCCGCGTTCGGGGCGTCGCCGTCGCGCGCCGATGCCTGCCTCGCGCTCGCGCGCCTCAAGCGCCTGACGAACGAGACCCGCGCCGCCGGCGCGCTCGTCGAGCGCGCGTTCCTGATCGAACCGACCAAGTACGAGAGCGCCGAGGCGCTGCTCGAACACCTCGTGCGGACCGGGGCCAACGACCGGGCCGCGGCGCTAGTCTCGCGGCTGGCGGCCGACCCGCGCTGGGCCGGGGAGCCGTTCCGCCGCGCGGTCGGGCACGTCCTCGCGGCGCTCCCGGCCCCGCTCGCGGGTTCACTCTTCAGCGCGTGCCGCACTCCGGCCGAGCGCGAACCGGGTGGCGCGGCGTGGGTCGCCGAGTGCGCCGTCGCGCTGAACCTGCCGGACGCGCCGGCAATCCTCGAGGCCGCGCTGCGCCGGCCCACGGCGACCGGCGACGACTGGCTCCGCAAGGCGCTGTCGGTCTCGAAGGCCGACCCCGCGGCCGGCCCCGCGCTGCTGGACGCGGCGAAGGCCAAGCTGCGCCCCGCGGCCCACGCCGACCTCGTCGCGTTGTACGTCGAGAGCGCCGCCGGCAGCACGTTCGTTCCGCCGCCGGCGGGCGCGGCCGAGGCGCGATTGCTGGCGCAGGCGCGGCTCTCGGTCAAGCTGACCCGCGCGGACCAAGCCGGGGCCGCGACGGTGCTGGAAGCGTTCCTCGCGGAGAAGGACACCGCCCCCGCGGACGCGGACTGGGCGCGGCGGAATCTCGCGATGCTCTACGCGGCCGGAGGCACACAGGCCGACCGCGACCGCGCGATGGTGCTGCTGAAGGACGTGACCACCGACGCGAGCGCCGCGCCGCACGAACTGCGCGCCACCGCGAGCGTGCTCGCGACCCTCGCGCGCTACCTCGAAGGCCCGGACCGCCGCGCGGTTCTCAAGCACGCGACGACCGCGCTCGAAGCGGTCCACAAGGCGACCAGCGCGCCCACCGACCTGTTCGGCCTCGCGCAGCTCTACCGCGCCGCCGGCGACCGCGCCAACGGCCGCAAGTGCCTGAACGAACTGCTCAAACAGAAGACCAACCCGGCGTACCCGTTCTACCTGACCGCGGCGCTGGAGGAGTTGCTCGAAGACGGGCACCTCGACGCGGCCAAGACGTTCGCCACAGAACTGCGCGCAACGCGCGCGGCCGATTTCAAGTCGCTGGCGGCGCTGGCCCGGTACGAGTGCCGCGCCGGGAACCCGGAGCGCGGGCTGGCCGTCGCCGAGGACTACGCCCGCCTCGCGGACGGGGCCGCGGGCGATTATCTCGTCCGCTCCGCGCAGGTCGCGGAACTGCTGGACGAGTTGAGCCGGCTGCCGAACGTGCGCGGCACGCACGCGGGGCGGCAGCTCGCCACCGCCGCCGCGGACCGGTTCTGCGCGATCGTCCCGAACCGGCCCGAAGCGGTCGTCGGCGCGGCCGGCGTGCTGTCCGCGGATGGGCGCGTCACCGAGGCGCTTGAACGTCTGGAGCGCCTCGCCCGCTACGTCCCGGCGCGCGTGCGCGCCAGCGCCGGGCTCGCCGTCGTCCGCGGCGGGCCGGTGTCCGACCGGCAGGCGGAACTGATCCTCAAGTGGCTCGACGCCTGCCTCGCCGAAGACCCGGACGCGGCGCAGCTCGCGCTGAACCGCGGCGAGTTCCTCGCGCGCCGCAACGACATCGCCGGCGCGAGCGCCGCGTTCGAGAAGGTGCTGACGAAGGAGCCGCGCAACGTTGTCGCGCTCAACAACCTCGCGTGGCTGCTGGCCGCGGACCCGAAGACCGCCGAGCGCGCGCTGGAACTGGTGACGCGCGCCACCCGCGAGGGCGGGTTGACCGGCGAACTGCTCGACACCCGGGCGCGCGTCCGCATCACGCTCAAGCAGTTCGCCGCGGCCGAGCGCGACTTGGGCGAGGCCATCGCGCACGAGCCGAGCGCGCTCCGCTGGTTCCACGTTGCGCTCCTGCGGACCAAGCAGTCGGAGCCCAACGCCGAACAAGCGCGGGTCGCGTTCAAAGCGGCGAAGGCCCGCGGCCTCGACGCGCGGAACATCCACCCCGCCGACCTGCCGGCGTTCCGCGTCCTCGACGCCGAAAAGTAGAGCTACTCGATGCCGAAGGGCGGCGGGTAGCGCACGCGGCCCGCGACGCCCGCGAGCGCGCCGGGGGTCAGTTCCGACGCCATCCATTCAGCGCGCCCGCGGAACGGCGAGTCCAATTGTGCCGCGAGCGCGGGAGCGAACCCGAACCGCGGGTAGTAGTCGGCGTGGCCCAACAACACCACGAACCCGCGCCCGGCGGCGCGGCACTCGTCGAGGCCGGCGCGCACCAACGCCGCCCCGATCCCCTGCCGCTGGTGCCCCGGCACGACCGCGAGCGGCGCGAGGAAAAGCCCCGGCACGTCGCCCGATGCGGTTACAATCTCCAGCGCGCCGAACAGCACGTGCCCGACGACATCACCACCGAGGTCGGCCACGAGCGCGGCGCGCACGAACCCGCCGGCGCGCAGCTCGTCAACCAGCCGGGCCTCGTCCGCGCGCCCGAAGGCCCGCTCGTGAACGCGGAACACCGCGGTGCGATCCGCGGGCCGCTCCGCTCGAATAGTTGGCATCACCGACCTCTCCGTTCGGAGGTGTTCCCGTGGACCGAGACGCACCGCCAATCGAAACCGTGACCGAGACGGCGATATACGCCACCGATCTCGACGCGGCCGAGGCATTCTACGCCGACGTACTCGGTCTCCCGCTGTTGGGTCGCGACGCCGCGCGGCACGTCTTCTTCCGGGTCGGGGCGGCGAGCGTGCTACTCGTGTTCAACCCCACGACGACGAGGACCGGCGGCGCGCTCCCGCCGCACGGAACGACCGGGCCGGGCCACTTCGCGCTCGGCATTCGGGCCGACGCGCTCGAGGCGTGGCGCGCGCACCTCGTGGCGCGCGGGGTCGCGGTCGAACAAGAGGTCGCGTGGCCGCGCGGCGGGCGCTCGTTGTACTTCCGCGACCCGGCCGGGAACGCGGTCGAACTGGCGACACCGGGCGTGTGGGGCACGCCCGCCGGTTGGTGAGCCGGCCCGGTGCCGGTTGGGTTCGCCGCGCCCGCGCCGTAGAATGCCGGGACGCAGCCCCCTCCCGCACAGGATGAACCGCGTGGGACAACAGGTCTATCAGCACACTTTGCCCAACGGCCTCGTGTTGCTCGCGGAGCGCATGGACCACGTCCGCTCCGCCGCGATCAACTTCCTCGTCCCGGCGGGGTCCGCGTTCGACCCACCCGGCGAGCTCGGGGTGGCGAGCGTCCTCGCCGAACTCATCACCCGCGGGGCCGGCGACCGCGACAGCCGCGAGCTCGCGCTCGCGCTCGACAACCTCGGGGTGGACCGCGACGAGAGCGTCGGCACCGTGAACATGCGGTTCTGGGGTTCGACCCTCGCCCGCAACGTGCCCGCGGCACTCGACATCTACGCCGACATCGTCCTGCGCCCCCACCTGCCCGAGGACGAACTGGAGCCGGTGCAGGCGCTCGCGCTACAGGACATTCAGGCGCTCGAAGACGCGCCGCAGTCGAAGGTGATGGTCGAGCTCCGCCGCCGGTACTACCCGGCCCCGCTGAACAAGGACCGGCGCGGCACCGCCGAGGACATTGAGGCGCTGACTATCGACGCGGTTCGCGACCAGTACAAACGGTTCGTGCGCCCAAACGGCGCGATCCTCTCGGTCGCCGGCAACATCGAGTGGGAACCGCTGAAAGCGCAAGTCGAGCGCCTGTTCGCGCGCTGGGAGCAGGGCGAGCCGGCCACCCTCGCGCCGCTGGCGCACACGCCCACTTCGGCACACATCCACAAGGAGACGCAGCAGACGCAGATCGCGCTCGCGTTCCCCAGCGTGCCGGTCACGCACCCGGACTACTATAACGCGCGCGCGGCGGCGGCCGTACTCAGCGGCGGCATGAGTTCGCGCCTCTTCACCGAGGTGCGCGAGAAGCGCGGCCTGTGCTACTCCGTCTACGCCTTCCACGAGACGTTCAAGACGCAGGGCACCATGATGGCCTACGCCGGCACGCGGGCCGAGCGCGCGCAGGAGACGCTCGACGTGACGCTCGCGGAACTGTCGCGCCTGAAGGACGGGATCGAGGACGACGAGATCGACCGCGTGAAGGCCGGGTTGAAGTCGTCGCTCATCATGCAGGACGAATCGACCGGCGCGCGGGCCGGGGCCATCGCCACCGATTGGTACTACCTCGGCCGCGTGCGGCCGTTCGACGAGATACAGGCACTCATCGACGGCCTGACGCCGGGTGCGATCGTCGCCCACCTCGAGCGATACCCAGTGCGCGACGTGACCCTCGTGACGGTTGGGCCCGCGGCGCTTACCGTGCAGTAGCGCCCAGAGGACAACTTGGTCGCCCGTGTGAGGTACCGTCGTGCCGGTCACCACTGCACTCGCACTCAACGCCGGTTCGTCGAGTGTGAAGGCCGCCCTATTCGAGGAGGGAGCGCCGCCGGTCGAGCGGTTCCGCGGCCGGCTCGAACGGGCCGCTTCGCCGGACGACGTACTCCACTGGCTCGACGCGAACGGCGCGACAGCGAACCACGCGGTGATCGCGCACCGGCTCGTTCACGGCGGACCGGATTACGCCGCGCCAGCGTTCGTCACCCCCAAACTTCTGCGCGACCTCGACGCGCTCAAGCCACTCGACCCAACGCACCTACCGGCAGAACTCGATCTCATCGCCGCGTGTGCGGCACGTTGGCCGAGTGTGCCGCAGGTCGCGTGCTTCGACACCGGGTTCCACCGCGACCTGCCGACCGTCGCGCGCACGTTACCGCTGCCGCGGCGGTTCGGTCTGCGCCGGTACGGGTTCCACGGCGTCTCCTACGAATACCTGATGGAAGAACTCGCGCGCGTCGCGGGCGCGTACGCAGCGCACGGCCGCGTCGTTCTCGCTCACCTTGGCTCCGGCGCGAGCCTCGCCGCCGTGCGCGGCGGCGTGTGCGTTGATACGACAATGGGCTTCACGCCGACCGGCGGCCTCGTGATGGGCACGCGCACCGGCGACCTCGACCCCGGCGCGCTGGTTCACTTGTTGCGCAACGAGAAGCTGACCGCCGACCAACTTGACGCGCTCGTGAACCGCGACAGCGGCTTGCGCGGCATCTCCGAAACGAGCGCCGACATTCGCGAGTTGCTCGCGCGCGAAGCGTCCGACCCGCGCGCGGCCGACGCGGTCGCGGTGTTCTGCTATCAGGCGCGGAAGCACATCGGCGCGCTGCTCGCGGTGCTGGGTGGCCTCGATACGCTGGTGTTCGCCGGCGGCATCGGCGAGAACGCCTCGGAGGTTCGCGCCCGCATTTGCGACGGCCTCGGCTTCCTCGGCGTTCACCTCGACGCCACCCAAAACGACGTGAACGCGGCCGTGATCTCCGTACCCGGCGCGCCGGTCGCGGTGCGCGTGATCCGCACCGACGAAGAGGCCGTGCTCGCCCGCGCCGCGTTCCGACTTCTAGGAGTGTAGTCCTCACGCTCCGCGTGAGGACCGTGGGCGTTGACGTGCACAGGTCAGAGTAGAACCGTTTACGCCAGCGGTCCTCACGCGGAGCGTGAGGTCTACGATGAAGGGCTTCACTGGAACCAAAAATGGCTGACTCAGTTTCCGACGCGCTGCTTCACAGGATGGACGCCTACTGGCGGGCCGCGAACTACCTCTCCGTCGGCCAGATTTACTTACTCGACAACCCACTCCTCAGCCAACCGCTGACGAAGGAGCACGTCAAGCCGCGGTTGCTGGGGCACTGGGGCACCACGCCCGGCCTGAACTTCGTCTACGTTCACTTGAACCGCGCGATCAAAGAGCGCGACCTGAACGTCCTGTACGTGTGCGGACCCGGCCACGGCGGGCCGGCGCTCGTCGCCAACGTGTACCTCGAAGGGACGTACACCGAGGTGTACCCGCAGATCACGCCGGACGCGGCGGGCATGGCGAAGCTGTTCAAGCAGTTCAGCTTTCCGGGCGGGATTCCGAGCCACGTCGCGCCCGAAACACCGGGCAGCATTCACGAGGGCGGTGAACTGGGCTACGCGCTCTCGCACGCCTACGGCGCGGTGTTCGACAACCCCGACCTGATCGCCGCGTGCGTGATCGGCGACGGCGAGGCCGAAACCGGCCCGCTCGCGACCGCGTGGCACTCCAACAAGTTCCTGAGCGCCGCGCGCGACGGCGCGGTGCTGCCGATCCTGCACCTCAACGGCTACAAGATCGCCAACCCGTGCTTCCTCGCGCGCATCCCGGAAAGCGAACTCCGCAAGCTGCTCGAAGGCTACGGCTACGCCCCGCACTTCGTGAGCGGCCACGACCCGCTGCCGGTTCACAAGCAGATGGCCGCGGCGCTCGACTCCTGTCTCGACGAGATCGCGCACATCCAGCACGACGCCCGCGCCAACGGCAACGCGGCGCGCCCCGCGTGGCCGATGATTGTGCTGCGCACGCCAAAAGGCTGGACGTGCCCGGAGTACATCGACGGGAAGAAGTGCGAGGACTCGTGGCGCAGCCACCAAGTGCCGATGGGCGACGCGGGCAAGCCGGAACACCTGAAGGTGCTCGAAGGGTGGCTGAGGTCGTACCGGCCGGAAGAACTGTTTGACGCAAACGGTCGACTGAAACCGGAGTTGGCCGAACTCGCCCCAACGGGCGCGCGCCGCATGGGCGCGAACCCGCACGCCAACGGCGGCCTACTCTTGCGCGACCTCGATCTGCCCGACTACAGGCGGTACGCGGTGGCCGTGCCCGCGCCCGGCGCGTCGGTCGCGGAATCGACGCGCGAGCAGGGCAAGCTCCTCCGCGACGTGATGAGGCTGAACGCGAGCGCCGCGAACTTCCGCCTGTTCAGCCCGGACGAACTGGCTTCTAACCGCTGGCAGGATGTCCTCGAAGTCACGAACCGTTGCTACGCCGCCGACGCCATTCTCCCCGGCGACGACCACCTCGCGCCGGACGGGCGCGCGATGGAGGTACTGAGCGAACACCAGTGCCAAGGTTGGCTCGAGGGCTACCTCCTGACCGGGCGGCACGGGTTCTTTAGCTGCTACGAGGCGTTCATCCACATCGTCGATTCGATGTTCAACCAGCACGCGAAGTGGCTGAAGGTGTGCAACCACATCCCGTGGCGCGCGCCGGTGGCGAGCCTCAACTACTTGCTCAGTTCACACGTCTGGCGGCAGGACCACAACGGCTTCAGCCACCAAGACCCCGGCTTCATCGATCACGTCGTAAACAAGAAGGCCGAGGTCATTCGCGTGTACCTGCCGCCGGACGCGAACTGCCTGCTATCGGTCACCGATCACTGTCTCCGGAGCCGGAACTATGTGAACGTGGTTGTCGCGGGGAAGCAACCCGGCCCGCAGTGGCTAACGATGGACGAAGCCGTGAAACACTGCTCCGCGGGCGCGGGCATCTGGGAGTGGGCGAGTTGCACCGGCGAACCGGACGTTGTGCTCGCGTGCTGCGGTGACGTGCCCACAGTCGAAACGCTCGCCGCGACCGACCTCTTGCGCCGGCACCTTCCGGACCTGAAGGTGCGTGTCGTGAATGTGGTCGATCTGATGAAGCTGCAACCGCCGAAGGAGCACCCGCACGGCCTCACTGACGACGCCTTCGACGCGCTGTTCACGAAGGACAGACCGATCATCTTCAACTTCCACGGCTACCCGTCGCTCATCCACCGGCTGACGTACCGGCGCAAGAACCACGACAACCTGCACGTACGCGGGTACAAGGAAGAGGGAACGACCACGACGCCGTTCGATATGTGCGTGCTGAACGAAACCGACCGCTACAAGCTGGTGTTGGATGTGATCGAGCGCACGCCGGGCCTCGCGGCGCGGGCCGCGAGCGCGGCCGACCGGATGCGCGCGAAGCACGCCGAACACCGCGCGTACATTCGCCAGCGCGGAACGGATATGCCCGAAGTCAGCGACTGGAAGTGGGGCGCGAGCGCCTCGGGCGTGGTCCCCACCGACACCGCAGCGGACCACGGCTGACGGGTTTTCGCACGCCGTCTGGTGCGGGCGCGGGAACAGTGCTAGGATTGTTCACACCCGTCGGCGCGTCCCGCGCGCCGCACGCTCGTACCCCCCAACCCCCTACCGGGCACGCACCATGTCCGAGTTTACCGACAGCCGATTCGACGACGAAGACGACGCCCCGACCAAACCGGGCCAGCTTTCGGCCAACGGGCACTGGGTCTTCGGCTCCATCTTCGCGGGCCTGCTGCTCGTCGGCTTCGGCTTCGGCGTGTGGGCCGGGGTACCCAAGTCGAAGCCGACCGACCCCGAAGCCAAACAGAAGGACAAGGACAACACCGAAAAGCCGGTCGCGCAGAACCCCAAGCCCCAGCCGAAGCCGGAGATCAAGCTGCCAGACCCGAAACCGAAAGACCCGGACCCGAAACCGGAGATCAAGCCGCCAGACCCGAAACCGAAAGACCCCGAACCGAAACCGAAAGACCCCGAACCGAAGCCCAAAGACCCGGAACCGAAGCCCAAGGATCCGCCGACTGTGCCGGTGAAGGCTGTGGCGTTCAAGGAAGTGCGCGGGTTCATGGACAAGTACTGCCTGATCTGCCACGGCAATTCGGGCAAGCCGAAGGGCGGCCTCGACCTGCGCACGCTCGCGGCTATTAAGAAGGGCGGCGACAACGGGGACGTGCTGACTCCCGGCGACCCGAAGAAGAGTACGCTGTACACCTCGATGCTGCCGGGCGCGAACGAGAAGATGCCGCCGGACGACAAGCCGCAGCCTACCGAGGCCGAGAAGAACATGATCCGCGACTGGATTCTGGCCGGCGCGAAGGAGCGCCGCGCGGTGCGCGGAGTGCGGAAGCGCCACGCGCGGGTCCCGTTGACGCCCGAACCCGAAGCGGGGTAAGCTCCCGCCCCGGACCCGCTCCCGGCTCACGGAAGGGCCAGCGCGATGACCCCCACTCGCCCCGTTCTGAACGTCGAGCCGCGCGCCGAGCGCGGCCCGGCCGTTTCTTGGGAAGAGACCCCCTGCCCCTTGTGCGGCACCGACGCCGGCGCGCCGGTCCTCGAAGCCCCGGACCCGCTCCCCGCGGACGGCACCGGCCTCGTGTTCGCCGTGGTCCGCTGCCCGCGCTGCGACCTCACGTACACGAACCCGCGCCCGGACGCGGACGACATTGGGCGCTTCTACCCGGCCGACTACCGCCCGCACCGCCGCCCCGCGAAGATGCGCGAGTCGCGCGCCCCACGCACCTTCTGGGCGCGCCTGTTCGGGCGACCGTGCGCCGAGCGCCGCGGGGTGCTGCCGTGGCCCGGCCCCGGTCGGTTGCTCGACTTCGGATGCGGCGGCGGCAGCTTCCTCAAGATCATGGCCGATCAGGGCTGGGCCGTAACGGGCCTCGACGCCGCGGTCGGCGCGGTCGATCACATCCGCACGCAACACGGCCTCGCCGCGCTCGTTGGTACTCTCCCGCACCCGGAACTCAGCCCCGGTTCGTTCGACGTGGTCACGATGTGGCACTCGCTCGAACACGTCCATCAACCGCTGGCGATCCTCCGCGCCGCCTACGAACTGCTTGTGCCCGGCGGGAAGCTCGTGGTAGCGACGCCGAACATCGCGAGCCTACCGTACCGCTTGTTCGGGCGCTCGTGGTTCGGCCTCGACCTGCCGCGGCACCTGACGCACTTCACCCCGCCCACGCTCGCGACCATGTTGCAGACGGCCGGGTTCCGAACCGAGCCGGTGCGCCTGATCCGCCACAGCGACTGGCTGCGCTCCAGCGCGAAGCTGGCGCGCCGCCGCGCCAGCGGCGGGTTCTTGGCCCGCGCCCTCACTTGGAAGCCCGCGGCCAAAGCCGTAGCTTGGCTGTGCTATGCCGCAGGCGCGGCGGACTGCATGATGTGTGTGGCCCAGCGCCCGCGCTGACCTCACTGGGGCCGCTTATGCGCTCGCTCGCCGTGTTCACCGTTCCCGCCGTGCTCGCTCTGGGCGCGCTCGCGCTCAGCTCCTCGGATCGCGCCCGAGCCGAGGAAAAGGAGAAACCGCCTGCGCTCGTGCCCGTCGATGTGAACATGCACGACTTTATGGAGGGGATGTTTCAAGCCCCGTACCGCCGGCTCAAGGTCGCGCTCGCGGCGGAGCCGAAGGACGCCGGCGGGTGGAAGGCCGTGCGCTCGGACGCGCTGATTCTGGCCGAGGGCAGCAACCTGCTGCTGACGCGGAAGCCGAAGGCCGACGCGGAGCTGTGGTCGAAGCACAGCGTTGCTTCGCGCGACTCCGGCGCGGAACTGCTGAAGGCCGCGAAAGCGAAGGACTACACCGCGGCGCGCAAAGCATACGTCGCCATGCTCGACCATTGCAACGCCTGTCACAAGAAGTTCGAGGACGGGAAGCACATCCTCGCGCCGTGAGTTGGGGCGCGTGCGGAGAGCACTTCGACCAACCCGCAGCGCAAGCAAGAGCGAAGACTACGGCACGCGGACGGGCGCGAGCGCCGCGAGGCCACCGGACTTCGGCGCGACCGCGCCCGCCGCGGTCTCTTGCAGGAACTTGGCGTCGTCCGCACTCAGCCCTGCGGTGAACGTGTTGCCGACCGGACTCTTGCCATAGAAGGCGGCGTAGAAGCAGCACGCGGTGAGATAGGAGCCGCGGACGTCGGCGTGGTTGCCGTCACCGCTCCACAGTTCGATCTCGGCGCGCGCGGCGCGGGCCTTCGCCCACGCGCCGCCGACCGGCACAAGATCGGCCTTTAGGTCGGCCGCCAATTCGCGGTACGCGGCATCGGACCGGCGCTGCATCGGAACGAAGTCGTGCTTGTAGCCCCACGTCATAAACAGCACGGTGCGCGCCCCACTCGCCTGAATCTGCTCGTTCAGCTTGCGGGCGAACGGCAGTGTTTGCTCCTCGAACTCGGCGCGCGTCAGGTTCGGCATCACGCTCTGGTCTTGCAGAACGACTAGGTCCCAGTTCACCTCGGTGAGGCGCTGCTGTACGCGCCCGTTGTTCCAGTGCAGTTGGAACGACGTGCCGCCGGGAGCCTCAGACGCGGCCAGCAGCGGGCGCTCCTCGTTCGCGGCCTTGGCCAGTTTCGCCACGAGGCCGGGTACGTCGTTCGTGAAGGTGTGGCTGTTGCCCACGAAGAGGACGCGCAGTCCCTTCTGGTTGCCCGCCGGGTCGTCGGCGCGCGGTAGTGGGTCGGGCGGTCCCGGTTGTGGGGCTTTGGCGGAGTCTTTTACCTCGCCGCCGCAGCCGATGAATGCGGCGGCGAGCGTCACCAGTGCTGCGCGATGCATGGCTAGCCCTCGGTGCGCAGGAAATCGGGGAACGCTCGCAGGATGCGGCGCTGCTCGGTCAACATGCGCGACAGCTCGACGCCGCGTGTGAGGATCAGGACCACGCCGTCAGCGACCTTTACGGTTCCTTCGATCCGTTGCTCCACGCCGGCGTCGAAGTGTAACACGCCGCTGACGCGCGCGCCGTGCGCTGGGGAGTCGGCCGCGGGCGCGAGCCGCAGTCCGCCCTCGGACAGCTCCGTCACCTCGAACCGCGCGCCGCCCAGTTCGAGCACCGGCCCCGCGCCCGGCGGGTACGGGAGCCGGAAGTGCGCGCGGCGGTTGGGTTGCTCGTCCATGCGATTAGCGCCGCGCGCCCTTCAGGTCGAGCACGTGCGCCGCGGCCGTGCCGTTGCCGAAGGTCTTGAAGTCCTTGAACTGCCACACGACTTTCTTCTCGCGCGTGACTTCGAACAGTTGTGGGTTGTCCGGCCCGGCGTGGCAGTTGCCGACGATCAGGTTGCCGTTGGGGAGCGCGTGCAGCGTCGTCACCCACGCCAGCGTGATGCCCGGCAGTTCCTTCTGGTCGATGCTCCACACAACCTTGCCCTCCTTGTTCACTTCGAGGACGCGGTTGTTGTTGCCGCCGGCGATGACGGTGTTGCCGTTCTCCAAGCGGATCGCGCCGTACACCGACGTGCCGTACCCTTCGGGGCCGTGGCCCGGCGCGGCCGCGCGCCCGCCAAGGTCGAGTTTGTACTCCCACACGACCTTGCCCTTCGCGTCGTACTCGCGCACGCAGCCGTCGGCTTCGTGGCACACGAGGTAGTTGCCGCTGTCGAGCTTCCGCACCATCCGCGTGTCGGTGTGCGGGTTCGGCTTGTCCACCTTCAGCGCGATTTCGACCACGATCTTCCCGTCCTTGTTCACCTCGACGATGCGCCGGTTGCCGCTCTCCGCGACCATCGTGTTGCCGTCCGCGAGGCGCTGGAACGCGTGAACCTCGACCCGGCCCTTGTAGCCCTCTTTGGGCTTGGCCTCGTACTTCCACACGACCTCTTTCTTCGGCGTCATCTCGGTCACGACGGTCGCACCGGTGTGCAGCAGCAGGTTGCCGTTGGGCAGCAGGTGAACGTCGTGCGACCCGTGCCGGCACTCGACCTCCCACTCGACTTTGCCGTCGCGCCCGACGATGGCGACCCGGCCCTTGTCCTGCGCGAGCACGCGATAGCCGGGGTGCGCCGAGGGTTCGGCGGCCCCTGCGCGGGGGGCGTAAGCCCCCTGTGTAGTTGCAAGCGCAACCAGCGCGAGGGAAAGAAGGAATCGCATGGAGAGCCTCCGTTGTTGGTTTTCCGCCCCCGGGACCGCGGGTGTCCCGCCCGCTGCTGCACATGGGTCGAGGCTGTGCGGCTTCTCGCCAACCCACACGACGCGCGTTGCAGCGGGCGGGACGCCCGCGGTCCCAGAACGGAGCCTACTTTTTGTATTCCGGTGTCACGATCCACGGCAACACCTTCGCGCGTGTCGCCCATGCCTCCCACATGCCGACGAGTTCCTTCACCTTCGTTGGTTGCTTCGCGGCGAGGTCGGTGGCCTCGACGCGGTCGTCCTTCAGGTCGTACAGCTCCCACTTGCCGGCCGCGCCCTTCGCCACCAGCTTCCAGTCGCCGGCGCGCACAGCCCGGTTGCCTTCGTGCTCCCAGAAGATGGCGTCGCGCTCTATGGGCTTGTTCGCGAACGCCGGCACGAGGCTCTTGCCTTCGAGCGGTGTGATCGCGTGCTCGCCCACCTTCGTCGGGTACTTCGCGCCGCTCAGTTCGACACACGTCGCCATCACGTCGATCAGGTGGCCCGGTTGCGCGCGCAGTTCGCCCTTTGCGGTGATGCCGTTGGGCCAGTGCGCGATCAGCGGCGTGCTGATGCCGCCCTCGTGGACCCAGTGCTTGTACTCACGGAACGGTGTGTTCGACACGTTCGCCCACGCGCGGCCGTAGGCGACGTAGGTGTCCGCGGGGCCGGGCATCACCTTCGGCCCCATGCGTACCGGGAACCCGTCGCGCGTTTGCGGCGGCACGCTCCCCGGCGGCAGCAGCGCGTCGGCCGCCATCACTGGCAACGTCGGCTTCGCGGGGCGCTCGATGTTGGGGTGGTTCTTGTTGCCGGTGCGCCCCTGCGGTTCGGCACAGCCGCCGTTGTCCTGCATGTACAGGATCAGCGTGTTGTCGAGCCGGCCGGTGCGCTTCAGCTCCGCGACGATCTTGCCGACGCCCTGATCCATGCGGTCCACCATCGCCGCATACACCTCCATGCCCGCGGCCTCCCATTCCTTGTCACCCACCGCGGACCAGTCGGCCGCGCCGGGACTCATGGCCTGCTTCGGGTCGATGAGGCCCAGCTTCGCGGCCTTCGCGAACCGGGCCTTGCGGACCGCCTCGTAACCGTCGGCGTACTTCCCCTTGTACTTGGCGATATCTTCGGGCAGCGCGTGCATGGGCCAGTGCGCCGCGGTGTAGGCGACGTACATAAGGAACGGCTTGTCCTTATGGTCCTTGTCGTGGTCCGCGACGAACTTGACCGCGTGGTCAGAAATGGCGTCGGTGTAGTAGTAGGTCTTGGGTTTGTAGTCCGGATCGGCGAACGGCGAGATGGGCGTGTTGTCGCGCGTCAGCGTCGAGGGGTCGAAGAAGCTGCCCGCGCCGTGGATGGTGCCATAGTAGCGGTCGAACCCGCGCTGGAGCGGCCAGTTGTGGTTCGGGGCTTTGGGGCCGTTGTGCCGGGTGACGTGCCACTTGCCGACCGCGTACGCGCGGTAGCCCGCGGGCTTCATGGCTTCGGCCAGCGTGACGCAGTTCCGGTTCAGGTCGCCGCGATAGCCGGGGAACTTGTCGCCCTTGTCCTCCATCATGTGCCCGACGCCGGCCTGATGTGGGTACAGGCCGCTGAGCAGGCTGGCGCGCGTCGGGCAGCACCTCGCGGTGTTGTAGAACTGCGTGAACCGCACGCCGCCGGCCGCGAGCGCGTCGAGGTTCGGCGTGGCGATCTCGCCCCCGTAACAGCCCAGATCGGAGAACCCCATGTCGTCGGTCAGGATGACAACGATATTGGGCTTCTCGGCGGCAGTTAGCCGCGAGCCGCCGGCGAGCACGAACAGAGAGAACAGCGAGAGGATCGCGCGCATGGGAGTATCTCACTTCAACAGCGGTGCGGTGTCGCCCCAGAGTTTCTGCTCGCGCGCCATCGCGGCGCGCAGATCGGCCAGCGGCTTCGTATGGGCCTTGTCTTCGCTCAGGTCTTTGAGTTCGTCGGGATCCGCGCGCAGGTCGAACAACTGGACCTTCTCGATCTTCGGGTACCACATCAGCTTGTAGCGCTCGTCGCGCACCATGCGCTGCACGTCCTTGTACGCGGCGAACAGGTGCGCGCGGCCAGTCGCCTTCTTCCCCGTGATGAGCGGCGCGAGCGACTCGCCCTCCAAACCCTTCGGGGCCGCAATGCCACTCAGGTCGCACATTGTGGGGAACAAGTCGAAGAGGTACACGAGCGTGTCCGACTTGCCCTTCGGTACGCCCGGCCCTGCGACCACAAGCGGTGACTTAAAGTGCTCGTACAGGTTCTGCTTGCCCATCAGCCCGTGGCGCCCGCCGACGGCCAGCCCCTGATCGCTGGTGAACACGACAATCGTATTGTCGAGTTGCTTCGCCTCGCGCAGCGCGTCGAGTACGCGCCCGAGTTCGGTGTCGAGGTTGGTGATCGTCGCGTAGTAGTCGGCGAGGTGCTTCCGCATCTCGTCTTCGGTGCGCGGGATCGCGGCCAACTTCTCGTCGCGGATCGCGAGCTCGCCGTTGTCGAACGGGTGCCGCGGCATGAAGTTCTTGGAGAGCGTCAGCTTCGCCGGGTCGTACAGCTTGTGGAACTCGGCCGGCGCGACGCGCGGGTCGTGCGGCACAGATGGCGCGAGGTACACGAAGAGCGGCTTCTTGCCGTCGTGGGCCTTCACGAAGTCGATGACCGCGTCGGCGCTCTTCTTCGCGGTCGGCGCGTTCTGGTGCGCGATCTCCACCACCTTGTCGAACTTCTGGTGCGCGGCGCGGAACGAGTTGCCGGGCTTGCCGACGTGCAGCGTGGTGTAGCCGCCCGCGGCGAACGCGGTGGGCAGCGCGGGGCCGTCGTAGGTCTTGGCCTGCGGGTTCGGGATGCGGAACAGCGAGCGCCCCGTCAGGATCATCGTGCGGCTCGGCGTACACACCGCCGGCACCATGCTCCCCTGACAGTAGGCGTTGGAGAACGTGAACCCGCGACCGACGAGTTTGTCGAGGTTCGGGGTCTTGATCTCGGAGTTGCCCAGCGCGGCAATCGTGTCGAATCGCTGGTCGTCGGCGAGAACGAAGAGCACATTGGGTTTTTCTGCGGCCGTTAACGACGAGCCGCCGGCGAGCGCGAACAGCACAAGCACGAAGCGCATGACAGCTCCTTACAGCGCGTCGAACGCGGCCTTTAGTTTCGCGCCGGTGTCGGGGCGCACCATGCTCACGAACGCGATCTTGCCGCGGAGCCACTCGGTGAAGTTGGGGCGGTTCTCGCGGTTCTGCGCGTCCAGCCCTTCGCTCTTCGCGCGGTGCAGGATCGCGCGCAGCCGGCGCAACTCGTCGCGCGAGACGGACGGCTTGTCGTTCACCACGACCCCCGTAACCATCTGGGCGGCGCTGCGGCGCATCACGCGCGTCTTCTTCTCGTTGACCGCGAAGCCCTCTTCCTTTGCGACGTGCCGCACCTTCGCGAGCAGCCAGCCGATCTTGCCGGCCAGTTCCGGACCGCCGCTGAACGTGAGGTCGTCCGCGTAGCGAGTGTACGTCAGGCCGAGCTTCGTGGCGACGCCGAGCAACCGCTTGTCCAGCTTGCGCGCCACTTGGTTCGACAGGCCGGGACTGGTCGGCGCGCCCTGCGGCAACCCGCGCGGGCCGGTCGCGGCCTCGTACTTCGTGCCGGCGTAGGTCACGCTCGCGCGCGGGCACTCGGTCGCCAGCAGGGCAAGGACGCTTGCCACACTGCCGGAGTAGCCGTAGCGCTCGAACACGGCGCGGACGCGAAAGAAGGTGATCGTCGGGAAGAAGTCCGACAGGTCGAGGTTCACGACGACGGCTTTGCCGACGTGCGGGTTCGCGTTGGAGACGATCCCGCGCCCGGGCACGAAGCCGTGCGCCGCGTCCGTGGTCGGCAGCTTGTTGACGACGTTCGCGAGCACCCAGTGTTGCGCCGCCTTCAGCCGCTTGTGGGGCGCGGCGAGCGTGCGCATCCCGCCAGACTTCTTGGGAATCTCGAACTTAACGTAGTGCGTTCGGGTCGCGGCCTCGGTGTGGTACGCGAGCCAGCGGAGTTGCTTGATCGTCAGGCCCAATGCCTTCGCGACGTCCGCGGGCGCGTGCAGCACCGGCAGGCCGCGCGCCGTCAGGCTCGCCTCGTCGCTGAGGCGCATGTGGAGCCGCCCGGACACGCCGCGCCCCAAGAAGATGATGTCGGTATCGCGGCGGCGCTTGACCTCAGCGGCGCGGGCCTTCTTGCGCGCGGCGCTCTCGGCCTTCTTGCGGGCCTTCTCGCGCTCCTTCGCCTCGCGGTACTCCTGCACCGCTGCATTGCCGGCCAGCCCCGCGGCGGCGGCAATCGCCATCTCGGTCGGCTTCACCTCGTCGTATTCCGCGCCGACTGTGTGAATCTCGGTCAAATCTTCTGGCGTGAGCAGGCCGTGGGTGACGAGCGCGCGGTCGATGATCTGCGTCCGCGGGTCGCTGGTTGGGGGAATCTGCGACGGCCGCCCGAATTGGAACGCGGTCCAGAGCAGTCGCCCGTGTTCCTTCGCCGCGTCCACGATCTCTTCGCGCGTGATCGGCAGGAAATCGGTCGCGGCGTACTGATCCGCGGGTGGTGGCGGCGGCGCAGGCTCTGCCGGCTTAGCCGCACCCCGAAGGGAAGCGTCGGTAGATGGGGGCGCGACCGGGTCCGGTTCGACCTTGCGCCCGCGGCGGAACATCCAGTCGAACAGGCCCATGACAGCCCCGGCGAACGGCCGGTGTCAGCCGGCTGGTAAGGGCGACGCAAAGAACCGGCCGTCTGACACCGGCCGTTCGCCAAGACAAAGCGGCCGGCTCCGACTTCCGACCCGGACCGAGCGCGTTCACGACGCCTCCGGAAATAGGTAGTTGGCGAAAACGCAGGTCGGTTCAGTTCGCCAACTACCTATTTCTGGAGGCGAAAAGAACAACGCGCTCGGGGGCGCAATCGCTGGCGACTTCACCCGCGGCGGAACGCCGCAGGACGTTTAAGTCTCGGAGCCGGCCGCTTGGTTTCACACTCTCTCACTGCAGCGCGCGGAACCCGGTCGTTTCGCTGTCGAAACTGAAGGCCAGCACCTGCCAGCCCTCCGGGGTGTTGTAAACCACGAGCACCCAAATGAGGCACCCGCGCGCGTACTTGTCGGCGTAGGCGAGGCGCACCAGCGACGGACTGAGCACGGTCTCGCGCGCGAACTCGATCTCGACCGCGCCGCCGTTCGACTTCGCGAACTGGTCGCGGTTGTCGAACACGCTCTTCTGACAAAACTCCGCGAACTGCTCGTTCGTCATCCCCGCGAACGCCGGGCGGATCAGGCGTGTGAACTCGGCGCGGTCGCCGGCTCTCAGTTTGCCGATCACATGGTCCGCGAACTGGCGGGCCTCGCTCGGCGGCGCGGGCGGCGCGACCGCCGGTTTCGGCGGGAACGTACGCGCCAGCGCGAACGACACGAGCGCGCCGATCAGCCCGCCCGCGATCCCGGCCCACAAGATGTACTTCTGGTGGGACGGCGAAACGGTGGGGGGCGGGGTGTCGGGCGTCATGAGTTCCTGAACCGCTTGAACCAGTTTTCTAACGTGCCGCCGCTCTCGCCGTTGCCAAGTGCCTTGTTGCGGAGCGCTTGCAGGTGCCGGCACGGGCCTTTGCGGAGGCCACCCGTGTAGAAGTACGAACAGCCGCACTTCCCCGCCACGATGCAGTCGTCGCGGTCGAGCGTCAGCTCACTGGACGAGCGCCCTTCGACCACACCCACCACCGTGCGCTGCCCCTTCGCGTCGGTCTTGTCTGACGTGACACGGCACTTCCAGCCAGTCAGGTCGCGCGCGGCCACGGTCTCCTCGTTGTCCGGGCCGATCACTTCGGCCGAGAGCGTGACCGGCATAATCTGCCGCCAGCGGTACACGCCGTGCGGCAGGTCGTGGATCACCTGACCGAGTAGCGCGAGCTTGTTCAGCCCGGCCGAAACCGCGGGCGCACTCGTGCGCGTCTTGGTGGCGAGCGCGTCGAGGGTCCACGTCGGGTTCTGCTTGAAGGCATCGGTCATCGCGCGCATCGCGTCGTTCGACGGCGCGACCGGGGGGGCGAGTTGGTCGATTGCGCTCCCGCCGCTCGTCCAGTCGTTCGCGGTCCACCCCGACAGGCCGAGCGTCAGTTTCATCTCGCCCATCCGCGCGACCCAGAAGCTCGGTAGCCCGCTGCCGAGTAGGTACACATCGCAGCCGTCGAGCAGTGGGAGCAAACGCCCCAACACGCGGAGCCGGTCGCGGCCCCACGTCCGAATCACTTCCGCCTTCGCGCCGGGGTACGGCGTGTCGTGCAACACGATCTCCTTGTTCCACGGCTCCAGCACGATCTTGACGGGCGCGCCCGGCGTCAGCTCGAAGCGCACCGCGCGCGGCGACGACTTCGCCTTGTGCGTCTTCAGGAACGTGATGAGCGAGTACAGCCCCTCACGACTGACCGGGACGCGGCGCATGGGGAGACTCATCGCGGACTGGAGCGACGAGAACCCGCGGAGCCACGACTGCGGCAGGTCGATCTTTTCCTCGCGGTATGCACCCTCGTCGGCGCTCGTTTGCACCTCGAAGCCCGTAGGGTCGATGCTGAATCGTGTCTCGCGGTAGCTGCGAATCGTCTGGAAGTGCTCGTACAGTCGCCACGAGTAGTCGACGTTCGTTGTGCCGAGCGCGATGTCGGTTTGCGCCTCGAACGCCTCGCGCTCGACGTTCAGGCAGCCGTAACTACTCTCGTCGGCGCTGAAGCACTCGAAGAACAGCACGTCCGGCGAAACGGTGATGACCGGGTCGCACGGCATGAGCATGCGCCAGAGTTCCGGGTCTTCGCGCGACAGCATCGTGCCGTAGCGCGTCCGCGCGCCCCAGTACTGCTGGCGGCACCTCTCGTACGCCCGTTCGAGGCCGGGCGGCATCGGGCGCTTGGCGGCTTTCTCCAACTCGGCGCGCTTCATCTTCGCCGCGTCGCGGCGGATCGCGGCTTCTTTCTCGGCCTCGGCCTTCTTCCACTGCTCGTACGCGGTCTTGTCCTTCGGCTTGTATCGCAGGTCGGAAACGACCACGTCGTGCAAGGCGCTCATGGCCTCGCGGAACCGCAGCGGCTGCTTGAGTGTGCCCACGAAGCTGACGCGGTCGCGGCGCAGGTTCGGCGCGAGTGCGACCGCCAACCCGACGTTCGTCTGGGTGACGCCGCTCCGACCGCGATAGGCGAACGCAACTTGCATGGCTTTCTCTTAGCGCCGCCTGCGGCTTCGCAACAAAATCCAGATGTCCGGCGCGACCGACTTCGATCCCGGACCCGGTGCGTTCACGACGCCCGGCCGGTACAGGTCGGGCGGAGGACGCAGGTTGATTCAGCTCCGCCTGACCTGTACTGTCCGGGCGAAAAGAACAACGCGCCGGGGGGCGCAATCGCGAGCAAGCTCACCCGCGGCGGAACACCGCAGAGGTAGTCTCGGACCGCGCCGGACACCGTGGCTCAAACAGTCGTCTTTGGGACCGCGGGCGTCCCGCCCGCCGCTCAGCGCGCCGTGTGGCATGTCGTCGAACCGCATGGTCTCGACCCGTGTGCAGCGCCGGGCGGGACGCCCGCGGCCCCAGAGACGAACTCAACTCCACTTCAGTTCGGGAAACACCGCCTCCACCAAGTTCTTGCGGGTCGGGTGGCGCGCGACGAACCCGGCAACGCCGGCCAAGCCCGCGCGGAACTCCGGACCGCGCACCGAGCGCAGGGCCACCGCGAGGATCGGGAGCAGGTCGCCGGCCTCGTCCGGGTGCGCGCCCAAGCGGTCGATCATCTGGCGCACCACGAACGGCTTCGCGCGCGCGCCGCGCGAGACGTTCAGTAGCACCGCCGCCCACAGGAACCGCACGCGCTCCGGGGCGAAGCCCGCGAGCGCGTCGCCGTACTTCGCTCGGTCCTCTAGCATCCCGATCATGCGCAGCCGCACGTTATCGTACGGCGATTCGAGGAGCCGCTGCCACACGAGCGGCGATTCGCGCGCGCGAGCGTCGGTCTGCAGCCACTCCCAGCCGATCTCGCGCACCTCTTCGTACCTGCTGTCGAGGAACTCCAGCACCCACAGCGGGTTGAACTCCGGGCGCGCGCTCAGTACGCGCGCCGCCCAGCGCACCAGATCGGCGCGCAGCGGATCGGCCGCGGCGTCGCGCAGGCCGAACACCGCGGCAACTTCGGCGGCAGTCTTCGGCGATTTGTGTTGGAGGAATGCGAAGCCGAGGCGCGCGAGCGGCACAGGGCGCTGCATCGCCAACTTCACCGCGTCCGCGAACGCCACCTGTTCCGGCTTCACGTTCCGCGCGACCATCTCGCAGATGCGGTCGAGCAGTTCCGGGCGCGCCTCTTCGGTCAGCGTCAGCCATTGCTCGATGGTGACGCCTTCGAGGCCGCCGCGGGATTCCAGCACCTCGAGCGCGATGTCGTTCAACACCGGGTTCGGCGAGATCACCCACGCGAGCAGTTCGTCGAGCGTCAGGCGCTTGAGCCGGTCGGGGAAGTTGCGGCGCAGCATCTGCACCGCCCACATGCTGACCGGCCGGCACCGCGCGTTAACCAACAGGTCGAAGATCGGTTCCGGGCCGCGCAGCCACAGTTTGCGAAACATTGGGTCCGGTTGCAACTTCGCCAGCGTGCCGCCGGACGCGACCACCCAACCGTTTGGCTTCGACTCGATGGTGGGCGAGTGGTGAAACAAGACGTGAACAAGTCCCCAGTTATCGAGCAGCGCGAGGCCGTCGGGAACGTCGGCGTCGGTGTACAACTTCAGCGCGGCGCACACCGCGGGTACGTAGCGCTCCGGTTTGTTGCGCCCGAGTTTGCGGAAGTAGCGCCACGCGCGGCGGCGCAGGTAGCGGCGCGTCGCCAGCGAAAAGAGGAACTTGCCGGCGACGAACTGTTCGCGGTTCTGCGCGAACCACGCACCGGCGTAGTTGCGGTCCTCGCGCGACAGCACCGTGTCCGGCGGCGTGCTCAGTTTCTCGCGCGGTTCATAGGCGCGCGTCTTGTGGTTGTACTTTTCCGTCGTCGCGCGCCGCCGGCGGATGGTGCGGTCGAACCCCACGAGGAACCGGGCCATCACCGCGTCGTCGCCGGCGGCGTCCGCGAACTTGAACAGGCGCTTCACCAGCGGCTCGTGGCGCGGCGAGTTGAACGGCCGGTCGAGGTACGCGAACAGGAGCCGCTTCGCTTCGATGCGCGAATCGGTGTACCACGTCTCGGCGAAGGTGGCGAGTGCCGCGGCGGTGACCCGCTGGCGCACCGCGTCCACGAACTCGGGCGCGCCGGACTCGAACATGCGGAGCGTGCGCTCCCAGTTCGGGTCACTGGTCGGCGGTTGTGGCGGTCGCGCCCGAGCCATTGGTCGTCCCAGAAGCGGTGGAGAGATGGTACGCGCTCGCGGCGCGCCGTTCAAGCACCGTAGTTGCGCCGCGCGGACGAGCGCTATTCGGTTTCTGGAAACCTCACCACCTCCGGCGCGGGGCAATCCTTGAGTGTGGTGTCCGCGACGAAGATGCAGCCGGCGTTCGGGCACTTCGCGCGCTGCGCCGGCGGCATCCCCTCGGTCGCCGTTGTGAGGAACAACTTCACACCGTTGGGCCGCTTGACCAGCAGCGGGCACGTCACCCGCGGCGAGCCGGGCGTCAGCCACTCCTCGACCGCCGCGCCGGTGGCGAGGTCGTAGCGCACGGCGCGCCCCGCGGCCACCGGCTCCGGGTTGTAAAAAGCCACGATCACCGTGCCGTCGCCACAGTCGCACATGCCGTCCGGGAAGCCCGGTTCGTTCGAGAGATCGAGCGCGATTCCGTCGGGCGTGAGCGTGCGCGCGGCCACGTCGAGCCTGTACCGCGCGACCTTGCGCGTCGGCGTGTCGATGTCGTACAGGATCACGCCGCGCGCGTCGGTCGCGAACACTTTGCCGTTCGAGCAGAGTTGTTTGTCTGCGAGGACTGTGACGCGGTTGTCTGCGGGCGTGTACAGGTACAAGTGCGCGATCGCGTCCTTGAACTGCGTGTCCTTCGTGCCGAACACGACCGCGCCGCCGCCGGGCACCACCTCGGCGTCGTTGATAATCGTGCGCGGGTCGCGGTCGGGGATCGACGCCAGCGGTTCGGACCACAACCCTTCCGCCAGATCGAGGATGAGTAGGTCGTTGTCCACGCCGACGAGCGCGCGGTCGTCTTCGTCGATCGGCAGGAGGAACCCCGGCCGGCCGGGGCAGCCGATCCCGGCGTCGTCGCCCCCGTCGGTGTCGGGGAAATGAATGTTCACGTCGCCCACGTCCGCGGTCGCGTCGTACTGGATGTTCACCCACACGAGCGCCGGCCGGCCCCCGATGTCGATCATCCGCGGGCCTTCGGGCAGATACCGCTCGTCGTCGTCGTTGTAGTCGATGTACACTGTGGCTTCGGTGCTGCGCATCGGCGGGCTCCTCAGTGAAGTCGGCGCACACTACACCTACCTTATCGCTACGGCACACGGCGTGTGTCGATTCCTCCGAAGGCCGCACCATGTTGAACGGCAAGTCCGCGCTCGTGACCGGCAGCAGTCAGGGGATCGGCCTCGGTGTCGCGCAGGCGTTCGCCGCGAGCGGCGCGAAGGTCGTCGTGACCAGCGAGAAACCCCTGACGAAGTGCCCGGAGGTGCAGCGCCTCCTGAGCGACTACGAACACACCCGGTACGTTCAAGCCGACCTGCTCGCGGACGGCGAACCGGAGCGCCTCGTCGCAGAGGCGTGGGCCGCGTTCGGCGGCACCGACGTGCTGGTGAACAACCTCGGCACGTACAAGGAACCGACGCTCACGAACCTGACACGCGACCACTTCGATTTCATATTTCGGTTGAACGTGTGGGTTCCGGTCGCGCTGGCGCGCGAAGTCGTGCGCCGCGCGGTGGCGGCGAATCGCGGCGGGCGCATCCTGTTCAGCACGTCGCTGAACGCGACCCGGTCCGAGCCACTGCACACACTATACGACGCCAGTAAAGGCGCGGTGAACGCGCTCACGCGGCAGCTCGCGGTGGAACTGGCCCCGCACGGGTTCACGACTGCCGCGGTCGCGCCGGGCCTCGTCGAGACGCCGCTGACCGACTTCGGATTGAAGTCGAACCCCGCTGAGCGCGAGGCCGTTATCGCGCAGATTCCGCTCCGCAAGATTGCGACCGTGGAAGACGTGGCGTGGTGGTACGTGTTTCTGGCGAGCGACCGCGCCGGCTACAGCACCGGCAGCGTGTTCACCGTGGACGGCGGCCTCGACGCGCAGCAAATGGCTGTGCGGCCCGTCACGGACGCAGAAAAGCAAGAGCCGCACGATGAACACAGACAAAGACACGAGCAGAGCAGACGAGAGCCGGATTGAACTCGGTCTCCTCAGATCGTGGCTTTCTTCGGCGCGGATCGTGCGGCCACTCTTCACTTCGACGTGCGGTACTTCGGGCGCGCGCCGGCGACCTTTCCGTCCAGTTGCGGCAGCAGCCACTTAAGGCCGTCGAGGTTGTCGGCGAGGCGCTCGGCCGCGTCGTCCTGCGTGTGGCCCAGTACGCCGACCGGCCCGGCGTAGCCGCTGGCACGGATCTCTTTCAGAAGTTGCACGTCGAGTTCGCCCGCGCCGAGCGGCGCGATTTTCTTCCCGGCCTTGTCCCCGCCCTTGACGCTGCCGTTCAGGTTCAGCGCCAACAGGTGCGGCTTCATCTGCTTCAGCAGTTCTGGGAACGTGTCGAAATGGTCGTGGCCGTGGTGCTGGTTGTAAACGATGCCGACGTTCTTGAGTTTCAGTTCCTCGATGATGGCGATTTGGTTGGCGGGTTCGCCGAACCAGCCCCCGTGGTTGTAGAGCGCGACCGTGCAGCCGTGCTTCGCGGCTTCCTCCGCGATGGGCTTGATGGCCTTCGCGGCGCTCGCCACCTTCGCGGCCTTGTCCGCGCCCGCGGGTTCACCCGTCGTGATCCAAAGCTGCGTCTTGATCTCGTGCTTCTTCAGGACCGCGAGGAGTTTCTGCGCGTCCGGGCCGAGGTTCGCGGGGAACCACACGGCCGTCAGTTCGATTTGCGCCTCTTTCAGTAGCACGACTTCTTCGTCGAACGTCGGCAGGTGTTCGGCGCGCCAGTCGTAGGCGTACTTCTTGAAGCCGAGTTTCTGGAGCATCTCGACGCGCGCGGCCGGGCCGCGCTTCTTGGCGTCGAAGGGAACGATGCACCACGCGACGAGGTTGTCCTGTGCGTAGATGTCGGCCGCGCGCGCGGGCGCGGTCGTGAGCGCGACGAGAGCGACGAGGACTGTGCGTTTCATGCGGGCATTGTAGTCACTGCACGACCGGCGCGGGGGGAACGTCGGTCACGTCCCACACTGCGACGCCGCTCACGTTGGCGACCGTGACGAGCTGCTTCCCGTTCGGGCCGAACGAGAGTGCACGAACCGCGCGCCCCCCGGTCTCGATGAGTTGCGTCTGCCGCCCGGTGCTCGGCTCCCACATCCAGACGTGGCCGTCCTGCGTACCGGCCGCGAGACGCTTGCCGTCAGGCGCGAACGCGAGGCACACGAGCGCCCGCTCGAACCCGGTGATGGTGCGCACCAGTTCGCGGGCCTTCACGTCCCACACCTGCACCGCGCCGTTGAAACCGGCCGCGAGGTACCGGCCGTCGGCCGAGAACGCCAGCGCGGTCAGCGGGCGGCGCTGCGTGGAGAGCGCGAACAGCCGGTCGCCGGTCGCGGCGTTCAGGAACACGATCTTATTGTTGACGCCGCGCGACGGGTCGTTCAACCCCACAGCGAGCGTTTCGCCGTTGGGCGCGGCAGCGATCGCGGCGGTAACTTCCTCGAACTCGCGCGCGAACCGCTCGTCGCCGGTCGCGGCGTCGAACACGCGAACGCGCTTCAGGTGCGGCTTCGGCTCGGTCACGGCCAGCCACGCGCCGTCCGCGGCGAGCGCCCAATGGCGCATCTCGTTGAGTCGCACATTGATCGCGGCGTGCTCGCCCCCGTCCGGCACGGTCCGTGCGAGCGTGGACACGTCCCCCGGACGGAACGACACCATGAGGCGCTTGTCGCGCGAGAACGCTGCACCGCCGTCGTTCCCCTTCCGCGGGTAAAACGCCGTCTCCTTTAGCCCGCCGTCGGCAGACCAGCGGGCGAGGTGGCGCGGGCTGGCGACCCACACCTCGGAGCCGTCCGGGGAGAAGGTCGCGTCGCGCACGGCCGGGGCCGCAAGGGCGCGCCGCGGCGTGCGGTCGAGCACGAACGTGCGCTGGATGTCCACCTTCTCGGTGTCCGCCCGGACGACGGCCGAGCCGACGCCCACCGGCACCGGCTTCGGCGCGAGCGCGCGCACCAGTTCCACTTTCCCCTTCTTGATGTCGACGCGCGCCGACTCCGGGCCGGCCGACGAGAGAACGAACGTGCTGCCGCGCGCGAGGATATCCGTTACCGACGTGGCGACGATGAAGGGCCGGTCGTCCGGGCGCTCCGGCACCGCGGCCGTGAGCTGGCCGGACGCGAGGAACATGCGCGGCTGGCCGCGCGTTTCGGGCGCGTCGCCGGTGAATCGTACCACCGAGTCCGGGTCGATCTCGACGCGCGTCTGGTCGCGGAGCAACTCGACTAC
Source organism: Planctomycetota bacterium (assembly GCA_016872595.1). Classification (GTDB taxonomy): domain Bacteria; phylum Planctomycetota; class Planctomycetia; order Gemmatales; family Gemmataceae; genus Gemmata. The sequence continues at coordinate 5,754 of VGZJ01000002.1, read as the reverse complement.
GGCGTGGCTGTCGTCGCCGACGGTGCGGACGGTGAACCCGGCGGGCAGATCGCCACCCTCTTCCGCGACGAGCGCCTCTCCTGCGGGCGATAGCACCTCCACCGCGCCGGTTTTGCGAGTGAGTTTCGCGAACGCCTCCGGCGCAGGGCCGTTCGGACCGGGTTCAATAACTTGCGATTGGCGCGAGCCGAACCAGAGGGCAAGTGAGACGGCCGCGGCGCAGGCGGCGAGCGCGCCGGCCGCGGCCCAGCCCCGGCGCTGCGCACGAGCGGCGGGGCGCGCGGCCCACGCCGGCGCGGGTGCGCGCTCGATCCGGTCCAGCACCGCGCTCGCGGTGAGCTCGGCTTGCGCGGCGCGAATCCGAGCGAGTGTAACAACGGTGAAGTCCAAACCGGTCCGCGTCGCGCGCAGTTCCGCTTCAAGATCGAGTAGGGCGAGGTACTCGGCCTCTGCCGTGGGGTCGGCGGCGACGAGCGCTTCGAGTTCGGCGCACTCGTCGTCCGAGAGCGCGCCGTCGAGGAGCTTCGCCGTCAATTCTACTGTGCGATTCATTGGTCGCTCAGCTTACTCTGGATGCAGTCGCGGAGCCGGAAACGGATCCGCGAGAGCATTCGTTGGACCGCTTCGGGCGACTGGCCCTGCTTCGCGGCGATGGCCTCGAACGATAGCCCGCGCTCGTACCGCAGGGCGACCAACTCCGCGTCGCGAGGCGGCAGTGATTGGCGGCACCCGCGGAGCGCCGCAACGTAGGCCTCGGAATCGTCCCGTGTGGCCGCGGATTCGGCCTTCAGGCGCTCGGCCAGTCGCGCGCGGTAGGTGGCGAGCCGCCGGTCCTCGCGCCCCGCGGAGCGCAATTCCTTGCGGAGCTGGTTCCGCGCCACGGTGCGGATCCACGCGCCGAAGTCGGTGCCGGGCGCGTACTGGTCGAGGTGGAAGTAGGCGTCCACGAAAACTTGTTGCACGAGGTTTTCGGTGGCGTCGCGGTCGCGTAACAGCGCCGCTGCGATGCGCCACACGGCATCCTGATACAGGCGCACGAGTTGCGCGAACGCTTGGGTGTTCCCAGCGAGCACCTCGACCACAATCCGGTCGGCCTCCGGCGTGGCCCGACCGGGCGCTTCGTCGTCGCGTTCCACGATCACCCAACTAAAGCCCACGCGCTCCGGGGGCAGACATGTATTTGGGTGGTGTACTCACCCCTTCTTATCCAACCCCAGTTGGTGGAAGTAGTGCGTGACCTTGTCTTGGTTCTTCAGCAGCCAGTCAATCTTCGGTTCGCCCGCGAGCGCCTTCTTGATGACCTTCACGGTCGCCTCGCGGTTGACCGCGAACAGCCCGGCGTAGTCGATCTCGGCTTCCGGCACTTTTAGCACGCTCGGATCGAGCCACACGGAATAGATGATGCCGAGGTCGTTGGCCTTCTTCTTGGGGATGATCCCCTCGCGCACCGCGTCCAGCACACCGTTGGCGATGCCGGCCTGCACGCTACCCATCAGGATGTTCGTGTAGCGCGAGCTCGTGACCGTGACCTTGCTCACCATCAGCGTCGCGGGCTTCACCTGCACGTCGCTGTTGAGGATGGCGAACACGCGCGTGTGGCCCTTCACCTGATCGCCGACCAGTGTGGCGAGCGCGGTACCGACCGGCCCGTCGAGTTCGCCGATGACGATTTCCGGTTCTGCGCAGAGGTAGTCCTTATCGCCTTCGACGAGTGCCTCACCCGTCCGCATCACGATACGCCCGGCCATGTCTGCTCCAGTTCGGGGAAGAGTTGCCGACAGGCAGGTTGTATCGAATCGCGCCGCCTCGCGGCGGGCGCGCGCCGGGTGCGGGCGGCGTGCGCGGCCCACGTTCCCACATGCGGCCTCGGCGCGGCGCTGCTGTGCCCGGCGGTGGTGCTGCTGGCCGCGCAGTTCCGGCTCGGGCGGCGCGCCGGTCCAAGTGTGGGTCGCGGCGAAGTGGGTGAACATGAACGACGCGGGGCGGATCGCCGTACCGGGGCGCGCGCTCGGGTTGCGCGCGTTCGTGTTCGGCGGGTTGACCGTCGCGCAGGCGGGTTTCGCGCTCGTCGCGATTCGGGCCGTTCGGCGCGGGCCGCGCGACCTCGCGAGCGCCGCCGCGGTCTGTTCGCTCGTCGGCCCCCCGCTTCTCTTGGCGCTGGCGCGGCCGGAATCCACCTACCTGATCTGCAAGCTCCTGTGGAGGCTGACGCCGTTTGTGGCAGTCCGCTCGGCGTGCGTGCTTCATGCAATTCTCAGGCGCGCGGCGGCGCTGTGCGCGTTCGGGCTGCTGCCGTGCTGCTTCGCGCTCCACCACTATCGCGAACACTGCAACTACCTACAGCCGGATTCGGTGCGCGCCGGCCCCGCGACGCGGAGGAACGGCGACGACCTGCAAACCGTGTGTGCGGACCTGCGGGCGTGGCCCGGCGGCGATGTGGTGCTCGCGCTCGACGACGACCCGGACCCGATGGTCGCGTCCGCGGCGCTGTACTACCACGGGCGGCACCACCGCGTTCAGCTCGTCAACCCGGGGTGCCTGTGGATTAGTAACATCGTCGCGCCGTGCCCGGCGTGGCCGATCGACTCAGACCCGGTGCCGGACGGGGCGGTCGTCGTCCAACGGGCGCAGAAGACGCGCCTGACCGGGCCACAGGTGGAAGTCGTGGCGCGGCACGGTTCGTACGACCTCGTGCGGATCGCCCCGCTCGCGAGCGTGTCCGCGTGCGGGCGGCGGCCGTAACGCGACCACCGGCGCGCGCTCTGCGGGCGCTGCCTCTGTGCGCTTGCCCTTGTTCTGCCGCGGGGCCGACTGTTGCGGCTCGGTGCTGCTGTTGCCCTTCTGCACCATTATGATGCCGACGATCAGCAGCGTGATGGCGAGCAGGATCGCGCCGACGAGGAGGCCGATCTTCATCCAACTCCACGGGCGCTCGCCGGACACCTTGCCCGTGCGCCCGTTGATCAGAATCTGGAACAGCTTCTCGTGGTAGCGGTAGTTCGCCAGCCAGACCGGAAGCAGGCAGTGCTTGAACGTGATGCCCAGATACCGCGTGTCCGTGCCCTCGATGCGCTGGTGGTCACCGCCAATGTCGCGGCGGATCAGGTTCATGATGGTGGGCTGCATCATGTCCTTTGCGATCACCAAACCGGCTTTGAGGCCGACCGCGTAGCGCTCGGTCTTTAGCCCGGCGAGGAACGAGTCTTGGAACGGCTCCAGCTCGGTCGTGTCCCACGGTTCCAGCCCGCGGAGCAGGTGCGGCGGGACGCTCTTCGACCCGCACACGAGCAGGTCGTCGAAGAAGTGTTGCACCTCGCCGGAGACGTGGTACCAGTGCGTTTTCGTGACTGTGCGCGAGCGCTGCACGGTGTTGCCGCTGGCGTCGCGCTCAGTGTAGTACTCGGTTTCCTGATAATTGTCGCCGCGCATCCCGTGGTACTTCGTGTACGTCATTGCGTCGTACGTCCAGTGCGGGATGTACACGCCCTGTAGCTGGCCGAGGTTGGCGATCTTCTTCAGTTCGGTCGGCGCGAACCAGAGCTTGCCGAGCCACTTCTCGAACGACTCGCGCGCGTGCCGCAGGTCGACGCGGAACGGGATCAGCGATTCCGGCGGCAGCATCCCCTCGACGGCTTCGGGATTGTTTTCTAAGTGCGTGCTACAGAACGGGCACTGTTCGGTAACGACCTTGTCTTCGAGCAGGACCATCGCCCCGCACCCGCTGCACTTGGTCTGCGTGCTGCGGCCCTCGATGCCGCGCACCGCGCCCTGAACGAGTTTGCTGGCGTACTCGTTGAAGTCGCGCTCCTCCACCTCACCGCCGCCGGAGTCGAGTTCCGAGGTGTGTCCGCAGTACGGGCATTTGAGCGCGCGCTCGCGCGGGTCGAACTCGACCTTCGCCCCGCAGTTGTGGCACGGGAACAGCTTGCCCTTTGGGGGCGCTTTCGAGAGCGCCGGCGCGCGGACCTCCGCCGGCATGTCAGGTACCGGCAGCGGCGGCGGGGCCGCGCCGGGGAGCGGCGGGGGCGCATCGGATGGCGGCAGCGGCGGCGGCTGTGACATCGTTGAGTGTGTACAGTGGGCAGGAAGAGAATGGCAGAAAGGCAGTTTCGACAGGATCACAGGATTAGACAGGATGAAGGAAAGAGATTGGAACTCTTCATCCTGTCTAATCCTGTGATCCTGTCGAAACTGCCTTTCTTCTGACACAGACTACGCGCCGGGCAGCGGTGGCGGCAGGTGCGCGAATAGCGGTTGCAGTTCGGGCACGCTGTCGGCGCGGACCCACCCGGCCATGCCGGTGCGCCACACCAGCGACGCGCGCGTGAGCTTGCCGCTGCCGACGTGCCCCGCGAGCGCGGCCATGTCGAACGGCCCGGCCGCGGCACCGTCAATCGAGGCGTGGAACGCGACCGCGCTGGGCAGCGGTGGCGGGCCACCAGCCGCGGGGGCGGCACCCGGCGGCGTGGTGTTCGACGGTACGACGACGCCCGGTGTCGCCGCGGCCCCAGCGAACGCCCCGCCCATCTGCTGCCCCACCGCGACCCCGACGCCGAGCTGCGCCCCCAGTCCGGCCAACCCGCCGGGGTTCGCAGCCGCCGTCGGGATCGATTCGGCCGTCTGGAACTTCGCGTACTGGTCGAGGTTGCCGAGCACGGCCATTTGCGAGCGCTTGTCGAGCGCCGCTTCCACCTCGGGCGGGAGCGAGATGTTTTCGACGAAGAACTGCGTCAGCGAAACGCCCATCTTCGCCATTTCGGGCGCGATGCGCTCGAGCGCGACCTTGCCGACCTTCTCGTAGTTCCCCGCGAGGTCGAGCATCGGGATGCGCGATCCGCCGATGGCGTCGATGAACCGCGAGACCACGACGTTTCGAAACTGCGCCGAGATTTCGTACAGCTCGAACGACGGATCAGTGGCGACCAGTTCCTTGAGGAACGTGCCGGGGTCGGTGACCTTGAACGCGAAGTTGCCGAACGCCCGCAGCCGCACCGGGCCGAACTCCGGGTCGCGGTACATGATGGGGTTCTGCGTACCCCACTTCTGGTTCGTCCACTGCCGCGTGGAGATGAAGTACACCTCGCACTTGAACGGCGACTCGAACCCGTACTTCCACCCCAGAATAGTGGACAGGATCGGCATGTTCTTGGTGTCGAGCGTGTACATGCCCGGCAGCTTCACGTCGGCGAGTTGCCCTTCCTTAACGAAGCACGCGGCCTGCCCCTCGCGTACGATGAGCTTGGCCCCGTTCTTGATCTCGTTCTTGTGCCGCGTGAAGCGGTGGGCCAAGATCTCGTTCTGGCTCGGCTCGGTCCACTCGATGATGTCGATGAACTGGCCCTTGGCCCAATCCAGCAGTCCCATGACGCGCCTCCAAAGGGTGACGTGCGGCGGATACGATCATGGTGCGCCGGGCGAAGCCGAGAGGCAACCAAATACCGCGCGCCGCGGTAAGTGTTGTTCGCCACGAGCGGCAGGTTCTTGCGCGCAAAGCGAGGCGTAGTGAGTCCGCGTTAGATTGCGGCGTATTGCAATCTAACACCGGCGTCGATCCCATCGCCCTCTCACCGCAGCCCCCGGCCACCAAACCGCTTTCGCACCTCGCGCCGCGGAACTCCCCCAGTGATCTGGAGTTCACCCAGTGTGGAAGTTACTTGACAGTTGAAACGGAAACGCCTCCCCTACTTGGTGTTGGAGCCAAGGAGGAAGGAGGCGGGACCGATGGCAGGCACAGCGCTCACCACGCCGATCCGG
>VGZJ01000001.1 GCA_016872595.1 Planctomycetota bacterium | reverse complement strand
GCCGCCGTAGCCGCCGCCGCCGCCCCGCGGGCGTTCCTCACGCGGCTTGGCCTCGTTCACCGTCAGCCGGCGGCCTTGGTACTCGGCCCCGTTCAGCGCGGCGATGGCCTCGTCGGTCCCGCTGGACATCTCGACGAACCCGAACCCGCGGCTCCGGCCGGTTTCCCGGTCTTGGATCACCTGCGCCTTGGTGACCGTGCCGTACTGCCCGAACAGTTGCTCGAGGTCGGCCTGCGTCGTAGTGAACGGCAGGTTCCCCACATACAGATTCTTCGTGGACATGACTTCCCTCCCCGGACGGGTGTCTTCACCGACCCGACCGGGAACTCTCGTGGACCGGCCGCGACAGAGCGACCGGGAAGACCGTGCCTGAACAGATCACCGGGGCTTCGACCATTAGCCGCACGCGGGTGTTAGGTTGGTGCGCGCGAATCGAACGACCGGGCCACGGGACGTAGCGGGGAAGGGGCCAGCCTGATGAGCTTGGGAGCGAGTGCAAGGCAGTGATGAGCTGTCGCAAGGCTTCAAAGCAGATCCGCCGAAAAACCGAACCACGTACGCGACGACCTGTCCGAAATCTTCCTCGCCGCCGGGGTCCGCCCCCGGTGGCTGACTTGACTATACTCGCGCGGCCGAAAAAAAATAGACGGAATCCCAAGATTTTCACCCCCGCGACTCGAACGCGCGCCCCGGCCCGCCCTATTCCGGCAGCGCGAGTTTGATCTGAACGGGCTTGCCGTCGCGGGTCACGGTAACGGCGGCGTCGCCCAGCGCGAGCGCGCCACGAAGCGCGCGGCGCAGGGCCTCTACATCAGCCGGTTTCTTGTCCCCGACCGCCACCACCACATCTCCCGCCTTGAACCCGGCCAGCGCCGCCGCGGACCCGGCTTTGATCGCGGTGATAGAGACGACCTTGTCGGCAGCCTTCGCCTCGATCCCGACGCGGTGCAACTCGAAGAAGGTGACAAAGCCGAGGGGGTTGGGCTCGTTGTGCGTGTTGTGACACACGTAGAGGTCTCGGGTGTAGCCCGTACCTTTGCCCTTTACCTTGCCGCCCGCGATGAGCACCGACCGACTGGAATCGCCCTCGACCGTGATGTTGCCCCGCGCGATTACGAGCACGCACCACAGGCCGGATTGGGGGTCCGAGATCGTGAAATCACCGTCACAGACAATCACACTGCTGGTGACGCTCCGCTCGGTGGTGACGTCGCCGTTCACAAACAGCACCGAGTGTTGAATACCCAGCATGGTGCGAACATTGTTGCGTGATACGATTAAAGTGTTGAGAAACCCAGTTGGGCATAAGACGCCCTCGGATTGGATCTGCTCGTTGACGAAGAGAACCGGTGGGGTTAACTCTTGTGGGTCGGGTCGCAGATATCGATCATCGAGTCGTGTGGACCGAGGCTTGTGGAGCCGTATGTAAGTGGCGTAATCAGCGTATGCCGACGGGCAGTTGTTTGGCTTATACTCCCGAACCATGTCGCCTTCTTTGATGAGTCGCCGACCCAAGTCCTGTGCGGGAACCCACAGCCGCTCGTCGTCCGCTTTCAGCTTCCACGCTGCCGTGGCTGCGACGAACAGGTCCACGCGCCCTTGCTCGGCGAACCGCACCCCGCGAGGCAACTTCCGGGCCACGAGGTTCCACTGCATCGCTTCAGTGACACGAACCGCCGCCGCGCGCAAGTCGCGGTCTGCCGAGTTGGTTGCTGCGAGTAACTCCGACGGCGGATCGACAGCTAAGACGCTCAGGCTCTTTTCTGCCGTATCACGTTCGCGCGCATCGTCGCTGCCGAGTTGTTTTACCCACTCCTCAACCGGGATGCGGCGCGGTGCGGGAGCCTGCGGGGGTTGCGCGCCCACGATGACGACACACATCAGCACGAAACTGCTGCCGACGATGAAACGCGACATCCTAAATGACCTCCGCGCGGCAGTCGGGGTGAACGTCACCGTGATGGGTTCGCTGCTCGGTTCGCTCAGCGTAACGCGGAACGTCGCGTCCTGCTGGCCTTCCAGCGCGTGCTGAATCGCCGCTACACTCGCCAGCGGAGAGAGTACGTGTCGATCCTCGAGCGGTTCGAGGTTGAGCCTCAAACGGTTGTTATTCTTACGAGGGGCGACTGACGCGACGCCTTCGCTGAGCGGAAGAGACCGAACATCGGAGACTCCGGGCTCGAGGTGGCAAGCCGTCGAGATAGCACGGCGCGCGCTTGTGCAAAGTCAACATACGCTGCGCGTTTTTCAGAGAGTGGTTGTAACGAACTTTCCAATCAGCGGTTCCGACGCACCAAACGTGTTCCAGTGTGAGCATGACCTCCGCACTTCAATACTGAGCAATTGTTCCCAGAAGGCAACTCGGATTCGCGATTTTATTCACCGCCGGTTGATCTGTCCGTCAGGACCGAAGTACACGCGGCCGGGCTTCCACTGGGGTGCGGCGCACTCGTCGCCGGTGGCGATGCGGAGCATCAGCTCCGCGAGGTTGCACGTCGTGAGCGCGCGCAGGCCGAGGTACGAGGTTGTGAGGCGCGGGTTGATCTCGATGGCCCGGTCGCCCGTGCCGTCCGCGGTTTCGCCCAACACCAGATCGACGCCCACATAACCGAGCAACCCCGGCACGCACGCGACCGCGCGTGTCGCGAGCGCGGTCGCGCGGGCCGCGAGCGCCGGCGGGATCGGCACTTCGCCGCCCTCGTATTTGAACCGCCCGTCGGCGCTGAGCGACTGGAACGCCGGCGGCAGTGCGAGGTGCCCGCGCGGGCCGCACAGGAACGCCACGCTCGCGGCGCGCCCCGGCACGAAGTCTTGTAGGATCATCGGCCCAACGTCGTCGTTCGCCGCGTCCAGCAGCGCGCGGACGCGGTAGAAATCCTGTCGGCAGTCGAGGTAATAGGTCGCGGTCGAACCGGCCCCGAACCGGGGCTTTACGATGACGCCTCCGGCGGCGTCGCACGCGGTTGGTTCGCGGTCGGTGGTCGCGGGCGTCGGCACGCCGCAGGCGCGCCAGTGTTCTGCCAGTGCGAGTTTGTCGGACGTGAGCGCGACCGCATCCGGCGACGGGCCGAGTGGGTTCCCTTTCGTTCGCGCAAGGACGGTCAGCGCGTGAAGTGTGCCGTGCAGTTCCGGGGCGATGATGAGTTGGCGGTCGGAGCGCGCCACTTCGAGCAGGAAGCGGTGGTCGTCGCACGGCGGGGCGTCGTCGGGGTACGTCGTTACGTCCGCGCCGGCCGCGCGCAGGTCGGCCGCGTGCGCGTCGCGCATCGCGCGCCCTTCGCGGTACATGCCGTGTTCGGGCGACCCCGGCGCGCGCCCGGTCGCGGTCGCGGTCATGTGCTCGTACACGAAGACGCGCATCGTCTACTCGGCAGCGGGTTTCGTTTCCGGTACGGCCGTGGGCGGAGCGGCGGGCTTGACCGGCACCGGCGGGTGCGGGACGAACTCGCTCAGCAGGTACGCCCGCCGCTCGGCGGGGAGCTTGAGGAACGACCGGGCCGCGGCGTCTTCGGCCTTGCGCCGGCTCCGGAAGATCGCGTGGACCGGCTCGCCCTTGTGGGTGGTCAGGTCGAACCAGTCGTCGACGAGCGCCTCGTGCCCGCGGTACAGGCACCAGTTCGTTTCTTTGGCGCGGCTCCAGCAGTGGCTGTTCCCGCCGCGCGGGTACACGCGCTGCACGCCCAGCGCGCGGTAGCCCGCGGCGCGCTCGTCGCCGCGCTCGTCGAGCCAGTCGGCGAACACGAGGCGCGTCTGCCAGTCACCGGGGTTCTTGTCGAGCACGCCTTGGAAGTCTTTTTCGCTCGTCATACGAGGTCGTGTCATGTTGGATGGAGTGGAGTGGTGTTCGTCGCGGTCGCCCCCGCGGTCAGTCGTTGAGTCGCCACAGGCGCACGGTCTTGTCGTTCCCGCCGGACACCGCGCGCGTGCCGTCCGCGGTGATGCCGACGGACTTGAGGTAGTCCGTGTGGCCGTCGAACCGGCGCAGCTCCTTGCCCGTGTCGAGGTTCCACACGATGACCATTTTAGCGAGTCCGACGGACGCCGCGCGCTTTCCGTCCGGAGTGAGGGCCACGCCTTGGATGTACCCGGTGTTGGGTTCGAGGCGGTGCAGTTCCTTCCCGTTGGATACGTCCCACACGTGCAGTTTCGTGTACCCGGCGGTGACGGCGCGTTTGCCGTCCGCGGAGAGCGCGGCCACGGTCTGCATGAACTGCGTCGCGGGGAGCTGCCGCAACTCGGTCGCGGTGAGTACGTCCCAAACGCGCGCGGTCTTGTCGTGCGCGCAGGAGAGGGCGCGCGTGCCGTCCGCGGAGAGCGCCAGCCCGCCGATCATCTTCGTGTGCCCGGTCAGGCGCGCGAGTTCCTTGCCGGAGTCCGCTTCCCAAACCTGAATGTCGCCCTCCAATCCGCCCACAGCGGCCCGTTTGCCGTTCGCGGAGAGCGCGAGCGCCGTGACGTGGCGCGCGCCGAATGTCAGCTTGTGAAGCACCTTCCCGGCGCTCAGGTCCCAGACCTCGATCACCTGCCCGAACGCGACCACGGCGCGCGTGCCGTCGGCCGAAGCGCTCATGTGCTGGATCAACCCGATGGTGCCCTTGAGCGGCGGCAGTTCGGCCCCGGTCTTGAGGTCCACGCGCTGCAACTGGCCGCCCACGCCGCCGGCCACGGCGCGGGTCCCGTCCGCGCTGATCGCGGTGCGGTACACGGTCCCGTCGAGGGTGGCGAGCACGTCGCCGGTGCCGGCCGGGGCGGAGAGCGGCACGACCTTCACCGTCAGCTCGAACGGCGCGCCCGTCGCGACCCCGCCCAACTCCGAGCGGAACCGCACCGTCACGGTTCCCGGCGCGAGGTCCGTGGCGGCGGCGAGTTCGACCCGCACGGTGTCGCCGAACGCGGGCACGCCCTGCGTGACAGTTAGCCCCTTTGTCACCGCTGTGGGCGTGAGCACCACGGGGCCGAAGGTGCCGTCGCGCGTCAGGTTCACGTCGACGCTCACCCGCTGACCCGGCTTGAGGGTCACGGGGCCGGCGGCGAGGCGCAGCTCGGCGCTCGGCTTCTTGGGCGGTTCCGGCGCGGGCGGCTTCGGCGGCGGCTTGTTCGGCGGCACTTTCGGGAGCGGTTGCGGCACGGGTACCGTCGGCGGGGCGTTTATCGGTGGCTCCGGCGCGGTCGCCGTTTCGACCGCGGGCTTCGGCGCGGCAAGATTCCGTGACAGGATCAGGCCAACCGCGAAGGCACACAGCAACCCGCCGCTGAGGGCGACCACGGCCGCGAGCGGCGACGCAGGTTTGCCCTTCTTCCTTTTCAGTCCCTTCTTCGGGGGCATCCGTGGCGCGGGCGTCGGCGCGAGCCGCGCCGCGGGAACGGGGATCGTGCGGGGCGACGGTGCCGGTGTCGCAGCGGGTGGCGGCTTCGGTTCGAGCGCTGGGGCGCGCCCACCGAGGACGCGGTCCACCTGCTTCCGCTGTTCGGCGGTCAGGCGCGGCGCGCCGCCGGCCCAGACGTCCGCGAGGTGCGGGACTTCGCGCTGCGGCATCCGGCTCGCGAGTACCACCCACCCGGCCAGCGCGCGCGCCGCGGGGTCGGGCAGCGCCCACAGTTCGCGCAGCAGTGGGGACCCGCCCGGGTTCTTCAGGTCGGCTTCGCGGAACAGCAAGTTGTCGCCGTTGTCGTGCCGGTCCCACAGGGCTTGCCCGCCGGCCGCGAGCGCGCGGATCGCGGCGCACACCACCAGCAGCGGGAACCGATCCGCCTCGGCGTGGAACGGGTCGCCGGCGCGCTCCGGGTGCTGGTAGCTCGGGTGCCCGCACTCGCTCGCGGGCGTGCCGGCGAGGGCGGGCACGTACATGCCGTCGTAGTCCACCAGCACCACGCGCGCGGTGCGCGGGGTCGTCACGAGCATCACGTTGCCGTGTTGCAGGTCGCCGTGGGCGATCCCGGCGTCGCGCAGGTTCTGGGCCAGCCGCACCCAAATCTCCGCCAGCCCCTTCAACCGGTGCGGGGCGTGCAACTGGCCGCGCACGAAGTCGTTGAGCAGTTGCCCCTGCACCCAGTCCATCAGTACCACGGGGTGCCACGCGCCGTTTACGCGGATGCCGTGCGGCACGTACTCGAACCCGGCGAGGAACGACAGGTCGTGTTCGGCGCGCGCCGCCTTCAGCGCCGCGTCGGTCGTGGAGTAGCGGTGGTGGAGTTGGGCGATCTCGCGGGTGAAGCACTTCACCGCCCAGCGCTTGCCGCCGGCACCAATGAACTCGTACACCTCGGCGAAGTTTCCCGTGATCGGCTTCGGTACGCCGGCCCCGTCGCACACGACCCGGCCGCCGCGCAGCGCCGGGCGCTCGAAGCAGAACTGCGGGTTCTGGATCGCCTCGAAGTAGTCCGACCCGGTCGGGAGCGGCATCGCGGGGCCTCCGGCGCGCGTCAGGTGTGAACCACGATCAGCGTCACGTCGTCGTTCTTCATCGCGCCCGCGGCGCGGCGGGCGCTCACCCACTCCGCGAACGGCCCGTCCCCGGTCAGGGCCGGTTCGAGCTCGACCCACGGCCCGGCCCCGGCCTCGTGCCGGCGCAGCACCCACTGGGCGAGGGCGTCGGTGGCGAGCAGGAAGCAGTCGCCGGGGAGTCGGTCGCCGGGGGTGGCGTCGGCGTCGGCCTCGGCCCGCGCGGGCGCGGCGCGCGAGTTGAGCAACTTGGGCACGGTGCCGAAGTCGGCCGCGTGCTCCACCGGGAACGCGGACGCCAGCGCCCCGGCGCGGAACTGGAACACGCAAGCGTCGCCCACCGCGAACGCCCGCCACCCGTCGTCGTCGATCACGAGGCCGGCGAACGTGGCGAACGCGCCCTCCTCGACCTTTTCTTCGACGTACCACGGGCGCGGCCCGGTGCCGACGGCGTCCGCCCACGCGGTCTGTGCCCCCGGGAGCCACTCGCCCCACGCGGTGCGCGCCGGCGGCAGGGCCACGAACGCGCGAACCAGCGCCTCGGCCCACGGCCGCGCGAACGCGCTCTCCGCGGCCCCGTCCGCGACGGCGTACCGGCCCGCGCCGTCGACCGCGGCGGCGGCGTCCTCGTACTCCTCCGGCGCGTGGCCGCGCTTCGGAACCCAGAACGTGGCAGAGCGGGTCGGCATGGGGGTGCGCGCTACCGGGGGGGCGGGACCTGCGTGCCGATGTCGAGGAACTCGCTCACGGTCACGGCGTCGCCGTTGAACACGAACCCGCGCGACGCCGCGCTCACGCGATAGCCCTTCGCGCCCGCGAGGGTCACGGCCCGCGGGGTCAGCACGCTCGACGTGCGGTACAGCAGCCGCGCGTACTTGTCGGGCAGGGCCGCGTCGGAGTCCGGGTACGATACCGGGTTCCAGTTCGAGCACGACACGTGCAGGTTGAACAGCAACACGTTGCCGTCGGTGGTGGCGACCGCGCGGACCGCACCGGCCGCGGCTTCGACCGCCGCTTCCGGGTCGTCGGCCTCGCCGTCGGTGATGTTGAGAACGATGGGCGGGTGGGCGTGCGGGTAGCGGGCCGCGAACGCCGCGACCCGCTGCCGGGCCTGTTCGAGCGCGGCACACATCGGCGTCGAGCCGTCCGCCACCGGCTCGAACCACACCTGCATCTTGGCCGTCATGGACGCGACGCCGCCCATGCCGTCGTCCACCTTTTTCGTTCGCTCCTCGACCCGCAACACGTTGTCCGCCACAGCGCTGATCGGCACCAGCTGTTCCGGCGTCAGCTTGCCGCCGAGTGCCGGCCCCACCTTCGCCCCGTACCCGATTACCCCGATGTGGAAGTAGTCGCGCACGCCGTCGCCCTTCGTCGAGCGCCGCACGAGGGCGTGGAGCAATCGGTTGATGGCGTCGGCGACGGCCTCGGACTTGCGCCGCCCGGTTCCGCCGATGGGGTCGCCCATCGACCCCGATTGATCGACGAGGAACACGAAGCTCGTGGGCTGTGCGCGGTTGATTTCGGCGCTGTACGGCATGGGCACTGGCTCCAACGCGGGGAGAGGGCGCGCCGGGGCGCGCCGTGCGGAAAATAGGACGTACCCCGCGCGTGATTTTTCGCGCTTTTCGCCACACTGCGGCTCGATTCCGTGTGCCGAGTACCCCGAACCGCGGCCGTTCGGCTTCCCCAGAGCCTGTTATGACTTGTTCGTGATGTGGTTAGGCGTTTCCGCGTGCCGCGGGCTTGAAAGAGCACCCTGCGCGCACCTCGACTGCAAGCCTGCTCTGATAACGAGCAAAGAACTGCGTACCAGACTCGAGAAAACGACCCGTCGGTCACGCGCTCCGATGTGGCACGTGTTGAGGATGTTGCACAACACTTCCTGTGTTGGCTTCCGGCGGCCGAAACATAACGCCGACGCGCACATCCGTTTACTGTGCTCCCTCGTTTTTTACTATTACAGGATGAAGGTGCGGTTCAATCGCGGCGGCGTTTTTTTCGTACGCCCCGCAGACTACACTTCTACCTCATGGCGAAAGCGACTACCGCGACCAACCCGCATCTGCCGGTGCCCCCGATCCGCCGACTCACGCGCCCGCTGTCCCGGTTCCTCCAGATCGAGTCCGCCAGCGGCGTCGTGCTCCTGATCTGCACGGTCGTCGCGCTCGTGCTCGCGAACTCGCCACTCGCCGGCGCGTACGCCAAGTTCTGGCACACGCCGGTTCTCGTCACCATCGGCCCGTTCACCCTCGGCGGCGACCTCGGACACTTCGTCGTGAACGACGTGCTCATGACGATCTTCTTTTTCGTCGTGGGGTTGGAGATCAAGCGCGAGCTTGTGGCCGGCGAACTGCGCGACGCGCGGAAGGCCGCGCTGCCGGTGGCCGCGGCGCTCGGCGGCATGATCGTGCCGGCCGCGATCTACATGGCGCTACAGGCGAAGCAGTTCGGCGCGCCGCCGTTCCGCGGCTGGGGCGTGCCAATGGCGACCGACATCGCGTTCGTGGTCGGCATCATGGCCCTGTTCGGCCCGCGGCTCCCGTTCGGGCTCAAGATCATGCTGCTCTCGCTCGCCATTGCCGACGACATCGGCGCGGTCGTCGTGATCGCCGCGTTCTACAGCAGCGGGTTGGACGGGGCGATGCTCGCGCTGGCCGCGGGCGGCTTCGTACTCACCTACGCGCTCAACCGCGCCGGCGTGCGCGCCATCACCGTCTACGTGTTCGTGGGCGCGGGCATCTGGCTCGCAGTGTACAAGTCCGGCGTTCACCCCACGGTCGCGGGCGTGCTGCTCGGCCTGCTCACGCCGCCCAGCGCGTGGGTCGGGCGCGACGCGCTGCGCCTCTCGATGGTGGACGTGGCCGCGCGGCTCGAACACGACGACACCGGCCCGGACGCGGGCGAGCTTCAGATGATGGCGTTCGCGGCGAAGGAGAGCGTGTCGCCGCTGGAGCGCCTCGAAACCGGGCTGCACCCGTGGGTCGGGTTCGTCATCATGCCGCTGTTCGCGCTCGCCAACGCCGGCGTGCAGATCGACACGAGCGCGATCACCGAATCCGTCTCGGTTGCGACCGCGCTCGCGCTGTTCTTGGGGAAGCCGGTTGGCGTGGTGCTGTTCAGTTTCGTCGCGGTGCGGTTGGGCGTCGCGGCCCTGCCGCAGGGCGTGACGTGGCCGATGCTCCTCGGCGGCGGGTTCCTCGCCGGCATCGGGTTCACGATGTCGCTGTTCGTGGCGGGTCTGGCGTTCCCCGAGGCGCAACACCCGCGCCTGCTGACCGACGCGAAACTCGGCATCCTGCTCGGTTCACTGTGCAGCGCGATTGCCGGCGCGGCGCTCCTGTTGTTCACCCTGCGCCGGCGCGGGGGGTAGGCCGCGCGGCGCACCACGCGCCGAACGCGAGCACCAGCGCGAGCGCCGCCGCGCTGACCCACCAGCCGGCGCGGTACGAGCGCGGCGCGAAGGTGAACACCGCGACCTTCGCCCCGGCCGGCACCGGCACGGCGCGGAAGGCGTGGTTCGCCCGCTCGACCGGCACTTCGGCCCCGTCGATGTGGCACGTCCAACCGGGGAACCACACGTCGCTCAGCACCAGCCAGCCCGCGGAGCCGTCCAGTTCCACCGTTACGCGGTTCGCGCGGTACTCGACGATCCGCGCCGCGCCCGGTGCGGGGCCGGCGTGTGCCGTCGATGCCGCGTTGGTCAGGAACACGGTGCGCGCGAAGTCGGCGCGTTTCAGTGCGGCCAGCGCGTCGGCCATGTCTTCGGGCAGCGGCGCAGCGCGCGGCACGACCCATGCCCGCGGCGGGGCAGGGGCGGCCTCGGTTAGGGCGTGCGGCGGCAGCGGGTTGGGCGAACCCGGCGCGAGCGGCGGCGGCGCGGGCGGCGCGGGGTCCGTGAGCAGCACCTTCCATTCGCCCGGCGGCGCGTACGCGCCCGGCGGCGCGACGCGGTGCGTGACCGCGAGCAACCGGAACAGTGTGTCGTTCCCGACCTCGAAGTTCGGGATCACCTGCTGCGTGTACGGGCCGTTGCCGCGCAACGGGCCGGGGTCGTTCAGAATCAGCGCGAGGAACTCGCGGTAGTGGCGCACGTCGAGCGGGTTGTACCCGCGCGGCGTGGCGACGCCGCGCACGAGCGCCTGCGGCGCGCCGGTGCCGAGGACCGACGAATCGGCCCCGTTCTGCCCCACGTCCCAATCGAGGACGCGCACCGGCTCCGGGCGCGCGGCGAGGTATTCGAGCAACGGCGACGTCGGGTGCAGTTCGGCCTGTGGCCTCACCGCAACGTAGCGCGCGGTCGGCGCGACAAGGTCCGCAAGGAGGATCGCGCCCAGCAGGGCGACCCGCGCGTGTGGTGAAGTTCGCCCTTGTTGCAGAACGCGCACGAACAGCGGCAACGAAACGAGCGCCGCGAGCCAGTACGCGACGAACTCGCGGCTCACCTCGCCGGCCGAGAACGCGAGACCGAGGATCGTGGGCAGGCCGGCGAAGTACACGGCGCGACGGAACCCGCGCGACAGCGCGAGGCGCGCGTCGGCGCTCCACGCGGCGCGCGCCACCGCGTCCGCGCTGGTTCCCGCGAGAAACGCGAGCGGGAACGCCGCGACCACCAGCATCCGCGTCGGCACGCGGAACAGGTCGAACCCCGGTAGCCATTCCACAAGAACCGCGCCGCCGAGCGCGAACGCGAACAGCCCGCACAACACGCCGAACTGCCACCGGGCGCGGGTCGCGCCGAGCAGCGGCGCGGCGCACGCGGCCCCCAGCCAGAACAGCCCGAACACGCCCTGCATTTCCCACGAGTGCGGCGGCGAGTACGCCCGCGACGGGCCGACCAGCGCGAAGAGGGTGCCGATGCCAACAGACAGCGTTCCCTGCGCATCGAGGCCGCCGCTTCGTGCCGAGAACTGTGCGGCTTCCAGCGTCGGGAGCACCTGCACCGCACCGAGCAGGAACGCGACCGCGCCGGCCCCGGCCCAACACGCGAGCCACGGCTTCCGCGCCGCGAGCCCCGCGGGGAACGTCCACACGAGCGCGAACAGCACCGCGTAGAACGCCCATTGCGGGTGCGTGCCGAGGCCGAGCAGCGCCACCACAGCGCCCGCGCACACCGCGCCGCGGGCGCTGCGCCGCGCGACCGCGCGCTCGATGGCGAGCAGCAAGAGCGGCAGCCACGCGAGGCCGATGGTGACGGTGTGCCCGGCGAGGAGCAGGTGCGTCATCCACTTCGACGAGAGCATGAACCCGGTCGCGGCGACGACGCCGCCGAGTTCGCCCAAGCCGCGCGCGCGGGCGTAGAGGTACGCGAAGATACCGGCCGCGAGGACGTGCAGCGCGATCACCCAACTGAGCGCCGCCCCGACCGCGCGTCCGGGCACAAGGTACACGACCGCGTTCGGCGGGTAGAACGCCCCGACCTGAATGTCGTGAACGAACGGCACGCCGCAGAAGTGGTACGGGTTCCACAGCGGCAGTGCGCCGGTCGCGCGCCACTCGCGGTTGAGGAACAGCTTCGCCGGCAGGTGTTCCGCGAGGAAGTCCGAGTACGGCGCGAACAGCGTGTGCGCCGGGCGCAACACGAGCGGGTGAAAGTACAGCAGCCAGAGCAGGGCGAGAACGAGGTACGGTCGAATGCGCATGGTGTGGCTTGTTTAGCGTCTGGTCCCGGCGCGACCAACGCCCCACGCGCTCACTTCTTCGGCGCGAACGTGTGGCCGTCCCACGCGCCGGGCAACTGTCCGGCGGGGGCGAACGCGGTTCCCGGCGAACGGAACAGGCTCACGAACACCGCGAGCGCGCCGGCCGCGCACGCGCCCGCCATCGCGTACTTCACGACCACCGCGACCGCGGACGGCACGAGCAGTTGCCACAGGCACACGCCCACAAGCAGCACGCAACTCATCGGCAGGAAGTACTTGAGGCACGTCATCATCACCTGATCGATGCGCAGCCGCGGCAGGCTCCAGCGCATCCACATCATCACCAGCACGAGAAGCCAACACTTGCCGACGAAGACGCCGACGTTCAACAGGTTGCCGAGCCAGAACCCGAACTCGACGCTCGGCTCGAACGGCAGGAGCCCGGTGTGCCAGCCGCCGAGGAACAGCAGCGACGCCAGCCCGCTGACCGCGAACATGCTGCCGTACTCCGCGAGGAAGAAGTACGACCAGCGGATGCCGCTGTACTCGGTGTGGAACCCGGCCACGAGTTCGCTCTCGGCCTCCGCGAGGTCGAACGGCGCGCGCTTGCAGCTCGCGGTCGCGGTGATGAAGAACACGAAGAACGCAACGAACGTGAACGGGTCGTGGAACAGGTTCCAGTTCCAGAACGCGCCCTGTTGCTGGTGCCCGATAGTGTTCAGGTTGAGCGTGCCGGCGACGCACACCGGCACCACCACGCACATCGCGCGCGGCACCTCGTAGCTCACCACTTGGGCCGCCTCGCGCACGCCGCCGAACAGCGACCACTTGCTCGCGCTCGCGTACCCGGCGAGTACGACACCGAACACTTCGCTCGACAGCACCGCGAGCATGAAGAACGCGGCGACGTTCAGTTCGTGCGCGACGAGGCCCGCGCCGAACGGGAGCGCGAGGAACCCGCAGAACGCGGCGCAAAACGCGAGATACGGGGCCAACTTGAAGAGGAACTTGTCGGACCCGTGCGGGGCCACGTCCTCCTTGGCGATCAACTTAATGCCGTCAGCGAGTGACTGGAGCAGCCCGAGCGGGCCGACGCGCGTCGGCCCGAGGCGGTCCTGCATGCGCGCGGACACCTTGCGTTCGGCCCAGATGCCGAGGAACGCGGACGCGCCGATGAACCCGAAGACGAGCGCGGCGGCGACCGCGCCGGCGGCAACGAGGTTCCACGGGTGCGGGAGGAACGCGGACCACAGTTCGGGCACGGCGCACCGCTTGACTGGGGGTGACGAACGCAGGGGGATACTGTATCGTGCGTGCGATTCGGGCACAAGGAGCCGTTCGCATGAACCACCTGCGCCAGCGCTTCGGCCCGGCGGCGCGCCGCCCGTACACGCGCCACCGCGACAACGCGCGCGTGCCGCGCGCGCTGCACGCGCGGTTCGATCCCGTCGGTGAGGCGGCGGCGCGCGTGCCGAACGCGCGCGACGGCAAACTGGCGCGCGTCGAGGCCGCGTTGCTGATCGCCGACGAGCCGCTCGCGGCGCGGAAGCTCGCGGACGTGGCCGGGTTGCTCGACGCGGCCGAGGCCCGCGCCGCAGTCGAGCGCCTGCGCGTGTTGTACGACGCCGACGGCACCGCGTTTCAGATCGAGGAGATCGCCGGCGGCTACCAACTGCTCACCCGCCCGGTGTACCACTCGTGGCTCGCGCGCCTGAAGCGCACCGGGCACGAACTGCGCCTGACCGGCGCGGCGCTCGAAACCCTCGCCGTGGTTGCGTACCGGCAACCCATAATGCGCGCGGAAGTGGAGAAAGTTCGCGGAGTGGCGTGCGGCGAGGTGATCCGTCAGTTGATGGAAAAGGGGCTTGTGAAGGTGGCCGGGCGGCACGACTCGCTCGGCCGCCCGCAACTGTACGGCACGACGAAAAAGTTCCTACAAGCCTTCGGCATGAACACGCTCGACGACCTGCCCCAAGTGGAATCGCTGCGCCCGCCGAAGTGAATCGCGCCGCGTTATGTACAATCTGCATATGAACCGACGTCACTTCCTCACGACAGGGGCGCTGGCCGCGCTCTCCGGGTGCGGCGGGCCGCGCGCCGACTTCGAGTTGCTCAACGTCTCCTACGACCCGACGCGCGAACTGTACCGCAAACTCAACCACGCCTTCGCCGCGTTCTACGCGGGCGCGCACGGCAGAACGGTGCGCGTGCGCCAGTCGCACGGCGGATCCGGGAGTCAGGCGCGCGCGGTCATCGACGGCATCCCGGCCGACGTGGTTACGCTCGCGATGTGGAACGACATCGACAACATCCGCGCGAAGAAGCTGGTTGCCGACGGCTGGGAGAATCGGCTGCCGAACCGTTCGCTACCGTACATCTCGACAATCGTTTTCGTCGTGCGGAAGGGGAACCCGTTCGGGATCCGCGACTGGCCGGACCTGTTGAAGCCGGGCGTGAAGATCGTGACCGCCAACCCGAAAACCGGCGGCGGGGCGAAGCTCGCGATGCTCGGCGCGTGGCTCGACGTGCTGAACCGCGGCGGTACGACGGCCGCGGCGCGGGCGTTCGTAACCGAAATGTACAAGCGCGTCCCGGTGCTCGATACCGGCGCGCGCGGCGCGACCGTGACGTTCGCGCGCAAGAACATCGGCGACGTTCACCTCACATGGGAGAACGAGGCGGAACTGGAAAAGCGCGAGTTGAAAGACCTCGTTGAGATCGTGCGCCCGCCGGTGAGCATCCGCGCGGAACCGCACGTCGCGCTCGTTGACGCGAACGTTGACAGAAAGGGCACGCGCGCGGTCGCGGAGGCATACCTCAACTTTATCTCCACCAACCCCGCGGCGCGCGAGATCATTTCGTCGCTATTCTTCCGCCTCGGCGACCCGACGCCCGGCGACGGCACCTTCCCCCACACGCTCCTCAGCGCCGACGACAATCGCTTCGGTCTCGGTTCGTGGACCGCGATCCAAACCGACTTTTTTTCCGAGGGCGGCGAGTTCGACCGCATCTATCAATCCGGCCGCTGACCGTCGGGTTATACCGACGCGGCAACCTGCGGAAACTGAAAAAGTTACGCGGCCTACTACACGTTGTCAGAAATATACTCTACATAAAGGCGCGTTGAGAGTTGTACATCTCAACGCCCATTCACACATCTGGAGAACACCGATGCCTCGCGGTACGTCGGACGGGAAGCCCACACAAAAGGCGATGGTTCAGGCCGCCCTCGACGAGAAAGGGTGGAAGGTCAAGACGAAAGAACTGCAGTCGTTTATCCGCGACACGTTCGGCGTCGAGCTTAAGACGACGCACATCTCGAACTACAAGTCGAACATCAAGAAGGAGAAGCGGAAGGCGGGCAGGGCGGTCCCCGCGGGCGCGAAGCCGGGGCGCAAGCCCGGACGCAAGCCCGGAGCGGTGTTCGCGGACCTCGAAGCCGTCCGCGCGATGGTCGGCCGCCTCGGGGCCGATCAGGTCAAGAAGCTCGTGGACGTGGCCGGCATGTTCGATTGAGTCGCCTTGCCGCTCGTCCCGCGACCTGCAATGATTTCCGTTCCGGGCGAGTGGTGGAACTGGCTAGACACAGCGGACTTAAAATCCGCCGCCCCGTGAGGGGCATGCGGGTTCGAATCCCGCCTCGCCCATTACACGCACGACGCCCAGAGGTGTGAACCTCTGCGCGTCGTTGTTGTTGGCGCGTCGCGATCACTTCTTGAACATCGCGTGCGTGCGGTCGCCGCGCGACAGCATGTACGCCATCACGTCCAACACTTCGTCTTCCTTGAACGTGTCGAGTAACCCGGTCGGCATCATCGACAGCTTCGACGGCTTCATCGATTCGATCAACTTGCGGTCGATGCGCGTCGTGCCGCCGGGGTTCAGCATGTCGGTGTTTACCATCACGAAGTCTTCGCTCAGGTTCACGATGCGACCCGTCACGACGCGGTCGTCGGTCGTGCGAATCTCAACGGCCGCGTACTGGTCACTGACTTCCTTGCTCGGGTCGACGACCGATTCGAGCAGGTCGCGCGCGCTGAACCGCCCGGCGACGCCGGTCAGGTCCGGGGCGTTACTCCCGCCTTCGCCGTCGAAGCGGTGGCACGCGAAGCACTTGCCGGCCGCGAACAGTTTGCGCCCGCGGTCGAAGTCGCGCCCCGACTTCAACCCTTTGTCGAGCGCGTCGGTCAGGTCCGCGAGCTTGTACGCCTTCACGAACGGCCGCGCCGGCTCCGGCGGTAGCTTCACGCTCGCGGGGTCGGTCGCCAGAAGTTCCCTCAGCACGACTTTCTCCTCCGCGGACAGCGTCGCGACGGCGTCGGTCCGGATCAGCGCGAGGAACTTGGCGAAACTGCTCCCGCCCTTGTACGCCGCGGCCTTCAGGAACCACGCGAAGTAGGTATTGCGCGCGTCCATCGTCCAGCCGACCTTTAGCGCGCGCAGCGAGCGAGCGTACTCGATCTGCTCCTCTTGAGTGGGCGCGTCGGCGAGCAATTGCACGCCTTTCAGGGCGACGGTGTCGTCTTGCAGGTACACCAGAATCTCGAGCAGCATCCCGTCGAGCGCGCGGTCCTTGGTGGGGAATGTCGCGCTCAGTTTGGTGAGGAGGGCCGCGCGCTCGTCGGCGGCCGGCGGGCCGAGCCGATTGAGCGCCACCTGATACGTCCGCGCGAGGTCGATCTGGAGCGCCGTGGTGAGCTTCTTCGCGTCGATCGCGTTCAGGCTCTTGAGGATCGACGCGCGCAGTTCGGCATCGGGCTTGTGGGGGCGCACGTGCTCCGGGCACTGCCCGCCGACGCGGGCGAGCGCCAGCAGCGACAGGATCGCCTTCTGCGGGTCCTTCTCCGCGAGGGCTTTGTCGGCCCACAGCTTCGGGTCTTGGTGTTCCAGTGCTGTGCGGGCCGCGAACCGCACGAACCTGTCGGCGCTATCGAGTTCCTTCCACGCCGCGTCAACCGCGGGCGCGCCGATCTTGGTGTGGAATGCCTCGAGTTGGAGCCGCGTCGTGCGCGCGGCCGCGGAGACACCGGCGTCGGTCATCGGGACCGGGAACTTCGGTGTATCGACTTCGCCGGTGTACGTGACGCGGTACAGGCCGCTCTGGGTCTTGCGCCCGCCGATGGTGAAGTACATCGCCCCGTCGTGCGGGTTGATGCACACGTCCGTGAGCGGCAGCGGCGTGCCGGTGACGAACTCTTCCAGTTCCGCGGTGTACGCGCTGCCGCCGGGCCGCAGATGGGCCGCGTACATCTTCCCGTAGCTCCAGTCGCAGATGAAGAAGGCGTCTTGGTACTTCTGCGGGAACTTCGCCCCGTACCCGAAACTCACGCCGGTGGGCGAACCGGGGCCCACGTTCACCACCGGGGGCAACGTGTCGGGGTAGTGAACCGGCCACTTGCCCGCACCGTTGCGCCAGCCCCACTCGCTGCCGCTGCTCACGAGGCACACGCGCGTGGGCCGGTACCACGGCGTGTTGAAGTCCCATTCCATATCGGCGTCGTAGGTGAACAGGTCGTCGGCCCGGTTGTACGCTGCGTCGTACTGGTTGCGGAACCCCACGCTAAACAGCTCCCAGTTCTTGCCGTCCGGGGTGATGTTATAGATCGCGCCGCCCGGCCCGAGCACGCCCTTCATGAACCCGTTGCCGTCCGGCAGGCGCGGCAGCAGGTGGTCCTCGCCCCACACCGGCGGAACCTTCGTTGTGTCGAACTTGGTGAGCTTGGTCTGGTTGCCGCAGACGACAGTGAGGCGCTTGCCGTCCGGGTGGCGCAGCACCGCGTGCGGGCCGTGTTCGCCGCCGCCGCCGTCGAACGCGCGCAGCAGTTCGACCGTGTCGAGCGTGTCGTTCTTCTGCGACGACGTGACTTTGTACAGCCCGCTCTTGCCGGGCGAGTTGACGACCACGTACAGCGCGTCGAACGCCCACAACAAGCCTTGCGCGCTGCCGATCTGCGCCGGAATCTTGGTGACGCCGGTTTGCTCCGGCTTCTGGCCGATCCCGCGCGGGGTGACGCGGTACAGCGCCCCGTACTGGTCGCTGACGATGAGCCGCCCCTTGTCGTCGGGCGTAATGCACACCCACGAGCCCATTTCGTTCTTGGGCACGGTGTACAGCAACTCGACCTTGAACCCCTTCGCGACCTTCATGGTTGCGGGGTCGGTCGCGGTCGGCGCGACGAGCTTCTTCGGTGGTTGCGCGGGCAGTTGCACCGGGCTGAGCGCGAGCAGCACACCAGACAGCGCGACCAAGAGCGCGCCGGTACGGAAGCGAAGCATGTACGGTTCTCCGGCGGGTGAAAGTGAGGAGAGTATACGGGACGCGCGCGCCGGTGACACGTGCGCCACTTGCGGCCCCGTCCGGGGCTCGCGAGACCGCGAGCGACGGGAGTTAATTATTTGTCTTCCTTCAACTCCCACACGCGCGCGGCCTTGTCGAGTCCGCTCGCAGCGAGGCGTGTTCCGTCGCGCGACAGCGCCACGGACGTCACCCCGCGCGTGTGGCCGGCGAGCGCGCGCTCCTTGCCGGTGTCGGTGTCCCACAGCGCGACGTACGCGCCGCGCGCCTTGGTGTCGCGCAGCGCGTCCTGATCGAACCCGCCCACGGCCAGCGTCTTGCTGTCCGGGCCGAACCGCAGCGCGAACGCGGACACGTTCGACTTCTTCGTGAGCGTGCGTACCTCCTTGCCGGTTGTCACGTCCCACAACTTGATGGTGAGTTCGCGGTAGAAGTTGCCGCACGCCACGAGCTTGCCGTCCGGCGAATAGGCGAGGCCGCTCGCGCCGTTCGGGTTCGTGCCAAGGTCGCTGATCTTCTTGCCGGTGGCCGTGTCCCACAGCACGACCGTGCCGTTGCTGCTGCACGCCGCGAGTGTCTTGCCGTCCGGGGCGAAGGCGATCCCGGTCACGCGGTTGTCGGGCCACGGGACCGACATCAGTTCGCGCCCGTCGGTCGCGTTCAGCAGCGTGATCGAGCCGAACGCTTTGTCGGCCTTGCCGTCGAACCCGCCGCCGCCGACCGCGAGGACCTTGCCGTCGGGCGAGAACTCCAGCCCCGCGGTATCGCCTTTGGACGATTTGTACGCTAGCAGTTCCTTGCGCGTCTCGACGTCCCACACGCGCACCGTACCGGTGTGCGCGCCGACCGCGAGCCGCGCCCCGTCGCGCGAACTGGCGAGCGACTGCACCGCGCCGGTCTTCAGTGCCGCAAGTTCCTTGCCGGTGGCGGCGTCCCACAACTTCACGGTCATGTCCTCGCTCCCTGTGGCGAGAACCTTCCCGTCGCCGATGAAGACGACCGCGGGCACGCCGGCCGCGTGCCCCTCGAGCGCGAGCGGCTTGGCGTCCGCGGCGCTGGCGCGCGGAGCCGCGAGCGCGACGAGCGCCGAGAGGGTGAGTAGGCGATACATAGCTGCTCCTCGCTGTATTGGTTCTCGTCGTTACGCCGAAGGCGTTGCACTCAATAGCCCGGGGTCAGCACGGCTTTGCGTTCGCCACCCCGTGCGCGCCTACGCGATCACGTCCTTTACCACGGTCCCGTAAACGTCGGTCAGGCGCTCGTGGCGGCCCTGATGGAAGTACGTCAGCTTCTCGTGGTCGAGGCCCATCAGGTGCAGGATTGTGGCGTGCAGGTCGTGAACGTGAACCCGGTTTTCGACCGCCTCGAAGCCGAGGTCGTCGGTCGCGCCGTAGGCGGTTCCGCCCTTCGCGCCGCCGCCGGCCAGCCACATGCTGAACCCGTAGGGGTTGTGGTTGCGGCCGGGTTCGTTGCGCCCTTCGCTGAACGGCATCCGGCCGAACTCGCCGCCCCACACCACGAGCGTTTCGTCGAGCAGCCCGCGGGCCGCGAGGTCGGTGAGCAGGGCCGCGATGGGCTGGTCGATCTCGGCCGCGTGCTTGCCGTGGTTGCTCTCGATGCCGGCGTGCGCGTCCCACGTATCTTCGAGGTGCCCGCCGCCACTATAGAGTTGCACGAACCGCACGCCGCGCTCGACCAGCCGCCGCGCGATGAGACAGTTGCGGCCGAACTCGTCGGTCGGCGTTTTGCCGACGCCGTACATCTCTTGTGTTTTCGCCGTTTCCTTCGTGAGATCGACCGCGTCCGGGGCCGCGGCCTGCATCTTGAAGGCCAGTTCGTAGCTCTGCGCGCGGGCCGCAAGTTCGCGCCCGCCGGGGCGCGCGGACATGTGCTGTTCGTTCAACTGCGCGAGCAGATCGAGTTGTTCGCGCTGCGCGTCCTTCGTGACGTGCGCCGGGCCGCGCAGGTCCAGAATCGGATCGCCGCTCGGCCGGAACAGCGTGCCGCTGTACGCGGCCGAGATGAACCCGCTGGACCAGTTCGGTTGGCCGCTGATCGGCCCGCCGCGCTTGTCCATCAGTACTACGTAACCGGGCAGGTTCTGGTTGACCGTACCGAGGCCGTAGGTCGCCCAACTGCCGAGCGACGGGCGGCCGATGAACGTCTTCCCGGTGTTCATCATCACCAGCGCCGAGCCGTGCGCGTGGCTGTCGGTGTGGCAACTGCGGATCACCGCGAGCTTGTCGGCGTGCGCGCGCACGCGGGGGAAGTAATCCGAAACGGGTAGGCCGCTTTTGCCGCCGGGCTTGAACTTGCGGAACGCCGGCGTGAGGAACCCGATCTTCCGCCCGCCGCTGTTGATGAACTTCTTGTCCTTCGGCATCTCGGTGCCGGCGAACTTCTCCAACACCGGCTTCGGGTCGAACGTATCGACCTGACTGGGCCCGCCGTTCATCATCAGAAAGATGCAGCTCTTGGCCTTCGCGGGGAAGTGTTGCTTCTTGGGCGCGAGCGGGCCGTCCTCGCGCGCGCGCGCGTCGCGCGCCATCAGGTCCGCGAGCGCGAGGCCCGCGAACCCGCCGCCCATCTCCCAGACGAGTTCGCGCCGGGTCAGTCCGCACGGGAAGAGGGGCATGGTGTGGCTCTCGATGGCGTGTCCGGTTCGACGCGCCATCATCGCCGCTAGCCGGCGTTGGTGCCAGCGGTTTTCAGGTCTTCCATCGCCCGCGCGACCGCGAGCGGGAGTACCTTGCGGAGCCGGCGGCCGCGGCGCACGTCGGCCCAGTTCTTCAGGATGTGTTCCGCCTGCCGGCTGCCGGTGCGGGCGAAGTACTGGTGCAGCAGCGGGTGCATCCACTCGTAATCGACGTGCGAGCAGTCGATGACGGTCACGCTCTTGCCGTGCAGCTTCGCGGGGGCTTCGGTCTCGGGGTCGAAGACGAACAACTCGCCGCCGGTCATGCCGGAGCCGATCTCGTTCTCCACCGGCCCGAGGATGAGAACCTTGCCACGGGTCATGTACTCGCAGGCGTACTTGCCCGCGGCCTCGGCCACGATGGTCGCCCCGCTGTTACGGATGCCGAGCCGGTGGCCCGCGCGCCCGCCGATGAACACCGTGCCGCCGGTCGCGCCGTAGCCCACGTTGTTCCCGGTCAAGCTCTGAATCTCGCCGCCGTAGTTGCTGATCGTGTAGTCGAGCGTGACGACGACGGTGCCGCCGCTGATCCCCTTCGCGACGCCGTCCTGCGCGAACCCGCGCAGTTCGAGGTCGAGGCCGTTCACGCACCACGCGCCGAAGCTCTGGCCCACTTCGCCGTCGAGCCGCACCTTGATCTTGCGGTGGTTCGGCATTCCCTCGCGGCCGTACAGCTTGGCGATCTGCCCCGCGACCGTCGCCCCCACGGCGCGGTCGCTGTTCTTCACGCGGAACACGAGGTCGGCGTTCTGCGCGGTGTCGATGGCGTCGTAGGCCGCGGCCAAGATTCTGTCATTCAGCGAGCCGGTCATGTCGCACACGCCGCGGTTCCCCGGCACCTGCGGGTGGTTCGCCGCGAGTCGCGACATCGCCATGTCCGGTTGGAGGAACCGCGACACGTCGAGCAGCGCGGCCCGCGAGTGTTCCTTCTTGAAGTCGGTGCGCTTGGTGAGCAGGTCGGTGCGCCCGGTGATCTCGCTCAGGTGCTTGAAGCCCATGCGTGCGAGCAGCGCGCGCACTTCGTTCGCGACCGCGTGCAGGTACGCCTTCGTGTGTTCGGGGTGGCCCTTGAAGATTTCCGGGCTACCGGTGATCCCGGTCGGGCAGTTCGGGATGTGGCACGACTTGCACACGATGCAGCCGACGGACACCATCAGCCCCTGCCCGAAGCTGAACTCGTCCGCGCCGAACAGCGCGTACTTGATGACGTCGTGGCCGTTCTTGATGCCGCCGCCGACGCGGAGCTTCACGCAGGTGCGCATCCCGTTCACGACGAGCGCCTGATGCGCCTCGGCCAAACCCATCTCGCTCGGCAGGCCGGCGTGCTCCTTCGAGGACACCATCGCCGCGCCGGTGCCGCCGTCGATGCCGTCGATCTCGATGATGTCCGCGCCGGCCTTCGCCACGCCCACGGCGATGGTGCCGATGTTCTCGACCGCGACGAGCTTCACCGATACCGGCGTGCCGGGCTTCGCGGCCTTCAGGTCGTAGATGAGTTGCGCGAGGTCTTCGATACTGTAGATGTCGTGGTGCGGCGGCGGGCTAATGAGGTCGGTGCCGGGCTTGGCGAACCGGATCTCCGCGATCTCGGTCGTCACCTTCTTGCCCATCAACTGCCCGCCCTCGCCGGGCTTCGCGCCCTGCGCCATCTTGATGGACAGTTCGTCGGCGTTGACGAGGTACTCGGCGTCGACCCCGAACCGCCCGCTGGCGACCTGCCGGATGCGGCTGCGGAACCGGCTCTTCGCGAGGTCGCCGCCGAGGGTGTAGATTTCCGGGTGCGCCAGCCGCTGCGCGCGGACCTTGTCCCAGAACGGGCCGTAGGCGCGGGCGGGGAGGTCGTTGCGCCAGCGGGCCTCGCCGCCCTCGCCGCTGTTGCTGGTCGCGCCCAGTTCGTTCACGGCCGCGGCGATGGTCATGTGCGACGCGCCGGTCAGCGCCCCGTGACTCATGGCCGCGCCGCGGAAGTGGTTCTTGATGATGTCCTGCGCCGGCTGGACTTCGTGCGCCGCTTGCGGCTTGGCACCAAACGCAACGCTAAACAGGTCTCGCAGTACGGTGGGCACGCGGGTGTTGACCATGTCCGAGAACTTCACGAACTTCTCGCCGACCTTGATGGGCGCGTTCGGGTCGGTCTCTTCCGGCGGCGCGGTGTAGGCCATCTCGCCACCGCCCTGTTCCGGCTCCGGGTGGGCCTCCTTCACGGCGTCGCGCAGCGCCATCCGCACCTTCGCGTTGAAGGCGTGATAGTCGCGGTTGCGGCCCAGCACGGTCATCTTCTCGGCCTGCTGTACGCGCCACTGCGCGTCCTCGACGAGTTCCGCGAACCCGATGCCGCCGAGCCGCGAGGGGAAGTCGCCGAGAAACGCCATCAGCTCCGGGCCGAACCCGACTGCCTCGAACAGTTGCGCCCCGCGATAGCCCTCGATAGTCGTGATCCCCATCTTGGAGATCACCTTCTTGATTGTGTCTTCGAGCGCCGCGAACAGGTTCTCCAGCGCCTCGCGCGGTTCGAGCCGGTACTCGTTCTTCGAGTCCGGGTCCTTGAACGTGAGGCCGTCCTTGACGAGCCGCAGCATGAGGTACGGGTGGACCGCGTCCGCGCCGAACGCCACGAGGCAGCAGACGTCGTGGCCCTCTTGAATGTCGCCGGCCTGCACGATGAGGCTGCACTTGTCGCGCAAGCCCTGCCGACACAGGTACTGGTGCACCGCGCCGAGCGCGAGCAGCGACGGGATCGGGAAGATGCCGCGCTTGCACGCCTCTTTGTCGGAGATGCAAAGGACGTGGTTGCCGGCGTGAACGGCCTTCTCCGCGGCGCTCTGGAGCGCGACGAGGCTCGCCTTCAGCGCCTCGGCCCCGCCGGACAGCGGGAAGGTCGCGTCGAGCAGTTCGAACGCCAGCACCTCGTTCAGTCGAATCTCTTCGACGATGGCGTCGGAGATGACGGGGGAGGGCAGTTCCATTTGGCGCAGCAGCAGCAGCGCGTCGTCGCTCGCGCGCGACGGGTTCGCCTGCGCGCGCCCCAAGTACGTCGCCAGAGACATCGCCCCGCCTTCGCGGTACGGGTCGATGGGCGGGTTCGTCACCTCCGCGAACGTCTGCTGCAGGTACTTGAACAGCGTCGGGTGGTGCTGGCTGAAGACGGTCAGCACGCGGTCGTGACCCATGCTCGACAGCGGCTCCTTCTTGAGCTTCGCCATGTCGCGCACGAACACCGCGCGGTCGAAGTCCCAGCCGGCGGCCTGCAGCAGGTGGTCGAGCGACCACGTCCGATCCGCCAGCATCGCGCCCACGGTGTCATCGACTTGGCGCGTGTAGTCGAACCCTTCGGGAATGACGATCTGCCGGCGGTTCAGTTCGCGCACGTCGCCCAGTTCGTCCCTCGCTTCGGCGACGACGCGGGCCATGATTTGGTAGCTATCGAGGCGCTCGCCGGTCGCGGTGTCCAGCGCGATCATCTGGCCGGGTTGGAGCTGCCCGCTGGCGACGATGGTGGTGTTGTCGAGGCCGTACACGCCGGACTCGGAGCCGATGTAGAGCCAGCCGCGGCGGTCCGAGCACCAGCGCACCGGGCGCAGGCCCATGCGGTCCACGAGGCCGACGAGCATCCGGCCGTCGGTGCCGATGATGCCCGCGGGGCCGTCCCACGCGGCGAGGCTGCCGAACGTGCGCCGATAGTAGGTGAATAGGTCGAACGCTTCTTGGCCCCACACGTCGGCCTCGGTATCCCACACGGGCGGGATCGACAGCCGCAGCGCGCGCAACATGCTCCAGTTCTGTTGGAGCATCAGGTACTCGACCCACTCGTCGAGGCTCGCGGAGTCGCTCATCCGCGGCGTCAGCAGTTCGCCACTGGGCAGCGGCGGCTGGAGCGCGCGGGCGAACGCGCTGACCGCGTTGCGGTTCGTGCGAACGGTGTTGATCTCGCCGTTGTGGCAGGTCAAGCGGAACGGCTGGCCGAGGGTCCAGTTCGGGAAGGTGTTCGTGCTGTACCGGCGGTGGAACGTGGCGATGCCGGTCTCGAACGCCGGGTTCGTCAGGTCAACGTAAAAGTCCGCGAGTTGCCCGCTGGTGAACAGCCCTTTGTAGCCGATCACGCGCGCCGACAGCGTCGGCATGTAGGCGCTGAGGCCGGCGGCGCTGAGTCGCTGGCGCAGTTCGAGGCGGCGCAGGAACAGCCACTTGTCGGCGTCGGCGGGATCGCCTTCGACCTTGAACAGCGCGTGGTCAATGGCGCTGGGGCGCGTGGCGCGGGCTTTCGCCGGGAGCGCGTCTTCGTTCGTGGGCACGGAGCGGAAGCCGAGCAGCGTGACCGGTCCGCCGGCGGTCAACTCGCGCACGAGCCTTCGGACCTGTTCGGCGCGCGCGGCGTCCGGTTCGAAGACGAACAGCACGCCGACGGCGAGTGCGTCTTCGGCGCGCAGGTCGCGCGCGCCGTCGAACTTTAGCCGCTTGGCCTCTTCGCGGAAGAACTCTTGGGGGATGGCGGCGAGGACCCCCGCGCCGTCGCCGGCGTCGCCGCACACGCCGCCGCGGTGCTCCATCGCGCGGAGCGCGAGAACGGTTTTGCGTAGCACCTCGGCCGACGGTTTCCCGTCGCGCGCGGCGACCCCGCCGATGCCGCAGGCGTCGCGGCCGATGTCGTCGGTGTAGAGGAGAGTGCCGGTGCGAACCCGTTCCGGGCCGGTCGCGTTCATCGTCGTCCAGTGGGCCGAGAGAGGGGAGAGGTCTCTCGATGTCGAATGATCTCGCGCACACACTCGTTAATAATGGGGCGCGCCGGTGGGGTGGCAAGGCGCGCGGGGCGTGAGTATTTCAAGGTTTTTTGGATGCGCGCTTGCATCGCCGGGCGGGGGCGAGTAGAACACGGGTGCTAAACGTACCGGGGCCGCGGTCCGTGAGACTCGCAACCGACCCGGCCCTATCATTCGCGCGCCCGGAAAGGGCCGACCTTTAAGGGGAACGATCATGGACTTCTTGGGCAATTGGTGGGTGATGGCCGGCATGTTCGTGGCGCTACTCGCGCTCATCGGCCTGATGATCTTCCTCCGGAAAAAGCAACAGAACGAGGACTAACCCCCCTCCGTTCCGCGCCGAAGCACTACGGGCCGCCACGAAGGGTGGCCCGCGTTCGTTTGTGGTCCGGTTCGCACTACGGGCGCGCGCTCCGCGACGTGCGCGGCGCGTACTCACCGATGGTCACGTCTACGGCTTGCGACTTCTTATCGCGCCATACCGTCAGCCTCACTTTCTGGCCGGGCGGCAGCGCGCACACCGTGTTGATCAGGTGGTTCTCGTCGCGCACGATTACGTCCTCGATTTGTAGAATCACGTCGCCGACGCGCAGGCCGGCGGCGCTCGCCGGCGTGTTGGGGTGAACGATCTCCACCAGCGCCCCGCTGACGCGCGAAAGGCCCAACCGCAGCGCTTCCGACGGTTCGAGCGCGGTCGCTAGCTGCACGCCAAGGTAGCCGCGGGTCACGCTGCCCTTTTCGATGAGCTGCGCCGCGATCCGCTTCACCATGTTCGCCGGGATGCTGAACGACACGCCGCTGCTGCTCCCGCTCTTCGAGGCGATGGCCGTGTTGATGCCCACCACCTTGCCGTCGAGATCGACGAGTGGGCCGCCGCTACTGCCGGGGTTGATGGCCGCGTCCGTTTGCAGGAACTCCTTGATGCGGATCGTCGAGCCGAGCGAAATCTGCCCGCGGTTCGTGGCCGAGATGATCCCGTGCGTCACGGTCTGGTTCAGCCCGAACGGGCTGCCGAATGCCAGTACCCATTGGCCACGCTTGACGCGGTCGCTGTCCGCGAGAGCCGCGGTCGGCAGCGTGTCGTCTTCGATGTTCAAGAGCGCGATGTCGGATTCCGGGTCGGTCCAAGTCCGCGCCGGTTGGACGATGCGCCCGTCTGAGAGGGTGACGTACACCTTGTTCGCCGGGGCCGCGCCGACGACGTGGTAGTTGGTGACGACGACGACTCCGCTCGCGCCGGGGAATTTGAGGATGACGCCGGACCCGGACTCCTCTTCGGGCTGGTTGGTCTTTGAACCGGGCGCGGGCGGCTTGACCGCGTCCACCGCGACGACGCACGGGCTGAACTGCCGCGCGATCGATTGGAACCGCTCGGCGGGCAGCGCGGCCTTGTCTTTGTCCTTGTCCGCGCCGAAGAGGTCCGGGACAGGGGGCAGGGGCGGGCCGGGCTGCGCCGCGACCGGGGCCGGCGTCGAGAACCACACCTGAGCGACCGCGCCGCCGAGGAACGCGCACAGCCCGCACGCCGCGACCGGCACCAGCTTTCCGCGCATGTCGCGCTCCTTGAGTGAAAGTGGGTGGGCCGGCGCGATTCGGGTGAAGGGCGCGCGGCGCAACCTGTTCCACTCTACCCGCCGCGCGAAGCGGGAACGGGACCGCGATCGCTAAAGGCGCAACAGCGTCGGGCCGCGCGCCGGTACAACACGAACAAAGCCCGCGGCCTGTTCAGGCCACGGGCCTCGCAGAACCGGCGCAACCGGCCCGACTTGCTCAGGTCGAGCGCTCGAGCTCCGAGATGCTGACCTCGCGCTCGTCCATCGTGGTGCCGTCGGCGATCCGGCCCCAGTCGGTGTGACCGTTCGCGCCGTTCCAGCCGCCATCGGCCTCCATCTCGCGCTGGCACCCCACGCAGAAGGTGCTGAAGGGAAGGGCGTTGAGCCGGGCGACCGGGATCGAGAGCGAGCAGACCTCGCACTTGCCGTAGGTGCCGGCCTTGAGTCGGCGGAGCGCCCGCTCGATCTGGGCCAACTCCTTTGCTTCGAGTTCGGCCAGTGTGGAAGCGATTTCCTCGCCGCTGGCGTCGAACGCGGCATCGGCCACGTCGCCGGAGGCCGACGAGTGCTTGATGTGGCCGAGTTCCTCGAGTTCGAGTCCCAAACGCTTGCGCAGTTCGGTGCGCCGCGCGATCAGGTTCTTGTGGAGGCGGAGTAGTGCGTCTTGTCGTGCCATCGTGAGTCCTCCCGGCGTTTGGGGGCGCCGCTCGGTCGCAACCGGGGCCGCCCAAAGGGGTTCGGGTTTCGCTGCTGGGGAAATCGTTCGGGCACTAGTAATTCGCTCTAGCCCGGTTCTATTTCCCCGACTGACTGATAATAGGGGGCCATACCCCTGACATCTTTCAAGAATCCGCGGGTTCGGGACGATTGGGGTGTTTTTCTCGTGCACGCCTCGTGCCAAACGTCGCGGGGAGGTTCCTTGCGCTGTAAGTAAGATCGTCGCAAAGGCCCAATAGTTTCAGGATTTCAGACGACTCGGCCGGAATATCGTTGGCGCTATTCGCGTTGTGCGAATGTTAGAGCGCAATTTCGGTGCCGGTGGGAAGTCTCGGCCAACTGGATAGCACAGTTAGACAGTTGGCGGGCGCGACTGCCCCACAATCGCACACCTGCGAGTGCGCGTCGTGTGGGAGAAATGTAAACGCGAGTTCAGGTAATTGCTAGCTCGGTAGGTCCGTTACGATTGCAGGTTTTCGAGCATGTCGCGGAGAGGGACGAGGCGCTGACCGCGGACGTCTTCGATCTTGAGCGCCTTGAGGAACCGGCGGCGGAGCTCGCTTTGCATGTCTTCGATGGCGCTGGGGGCGGTGCTGGTGAGGCGGATCGCACCGCCGGCGCGCCGGTCGTGGCCCCCGGCGCGGCCGAGTTTCCCGACCACCTGCCGCAAGATCTCGCCGGCGTGGGCGTTCTCGATGGCCGCGCGCACCGACAGAACGAGCGTGTCTTCGTACACCCCGCCGCAGAAGGCGTAATCCACCTTTTCGAAGCGGATCATGAAGTCCACTACTTCCGCGGCCTGTTCCGGTTGCGGCAGCGGGTTCACCCAACTCATCGAGAGCCGGTCGTAGATGAACGAACTTTGCATCGCCTGCAGCATGCACTCGAAGTAGGTGTGCGGCAGACGGGCGTTGCGGATCTGGGCGATGAGGTCTTTGTCGGCGACGGCGTAGAGCGAGATGAGGGCCGCGTCGTCGGCGGGGCCGGCCTCGCGCGGGTAGCCGGTGACTTCCGTTTCGATGCCGTAGAGCAGGGCGGTGGCGACCTTTTCCGGGATCACCGCGTCCTGTTCCATCAGGTATTTCGTGACGAGCGTGCAGGTCGCGCCGTGGGTCGCGCGGATGTCGGTGAACGCGACCCCGTCGAGGTCGCCGGGCGTGTCGTGGTGGTCGAGGACCGCGTACAGGGGCACGTCTTCGGGGAACGTGTGTCGCCCGGTTCGCGGTTGGCTGTCCACCATCACAACGGCGTCGTTGGCCCGCCAGTCCACGTCTTCGACGGGCACCAGATCGAGGTGCAGTACGTCCACCATCGCCCGGTTTTCGGCGCGGCTGATGAGGCCGTCGCGGGTGATGACCGTGGGTTTGCCGAGGCGCGATTCGACGAGGTGCGCCAAGCCGATCATGCTCCCGAGGCTGTCGGGGTCGGGCTGGACGTGGGAAACGAAAACGACCCGGTCGAACGGGTGCAAGCCGATCAGGAAGCGGTCCGAGCGGCGGAGGCCGGAGGAGGGCGATTTCGGGCCGGTGCTACTGGCAGGGTCGGCGCTACGACGCGCCATGGGTTGTGTCCTCACAACGTCGGTCCCCGGGCGCGTCCGTGTGCCGGGTCCGTGGGGCGGGCGAAGGGCCGATTCCAGCGGCCTTACCATTTCTACCTTGTCCTGCCCCCGGTGCCAAGCACGGAAGTTGTACAGCGCGCGCCGGTTGACTGAACGTATTGGGAAGGTTCAACTTACTACGTGTGAAAAGCGACCAAAGGGGGATTTTCACGGGCCAGCAGCGCACTCGCCCGCAGCACGCGCCGCAGGTGGGAAGCTCGCATCGTATCTGCGACTCAGCCCGGCGATTCGGTGGCCCGTCACAGACAACATCACTTGCCCGACGGGGCCGACGGAACTCGGGCAAGACGCAAGCCGAGGGCGTAGTACCGGTACGACGGCGGGCTCGAGGAACGGTACGCCGCCCGGCAGACCCCGCCGCGGCTGAGCCAGCAACTGCCCCGGTACACCCGGTACGAGGCCCCATCGGCCCCGGTCGCGGGGTCGTCACACCACTCGCGCACGTTTCCATGCAGATCATGCAATCCAAGTCTATTCGCCTCGTATAAGCCCACCTTGCACGTGAGCTTCAACGCCTTGTCGGTCTGTGTGGCGAAGTTCGCCTGATCGGGCAGCAGCGTGTTCGTCGGCTTCGCGAAGTAGTAGTCGAACGCGCTGTCGAGTTTGTCCACCGGACCGCCCCGACACGCGTACTCCCACTCCGACTCCTTCGGCAACCGGTACACCCAGCCCGAATCCTTCTCCCGCTCGTTCAACTTCTTGATGAACAACTGACAGTCGTCCCACGACACATTCTCGACCGGGAACCGCTTCAACTCCGCGTCCGGGATGCCCTTCACCACATCGTTCTCGCGCTTGAATACACTCGGGTTCACCCCCATCACCTTTTCCCATTCCTCCTGCGTCACCTCGTACTTGCCGAGGTAGAAATCCTGCTCGATCACGACCTTCGTTTCGCCTTGCTTGCCGTTCCCGCCGCCGAGCCACCCCGTCCCCTTGGGCACCTTCACGAACTCCATCCCGAGGCTGTTGGTGAAGTCCGCTTTCTTCGCCGGCGGCTTTTCCTTCGTGATGTCTTTGCCAACGGGAACTCGGGCCAGGCGCAGGCCCAGGTGGATGCTCTGGAATGACGGCGGGTACCTGTGGCTGCGCGACAACGCCCGGATTTCCCTCCCGTTGTGCCAGGCGCCACCCCGATGCACGCGCTGCGGATCCCCTTTGTCATCTTTCAATTCATCCACGCACCACTCCCACACGTTGCCGTGCATGTCAAACAAACCCAACTTGTTCGGGAAATAAGAACCCACTTTGCACGTTCGTCCCAGCTTATTGTCAAAGTTCGCCTGCTCCGGCAACAACGTGTTCGACGGCCGATCCAAATAGTAGTCGAAACCGTAGTCCAGCTTGTTCTCCGTGGGCCCGCCTCGACACGCGTATTCCCATTGCGCTTCGGTCGGCAGGCTGTACTCTGTACTACATCCGCAAGATGAAACGGGGTGTAGGCTACACAAAGCGCAGCGTGGTAACTAAGAACGTCCATCTGATTGACTCTTGGAAGGTTCTTGTTCCGAAGGCATTTAATGGTGGAGATGGATTACCACACCAGATTCTGGGCAAACCGCAGATCGCGCCGTCGCCTTCAGTATGCACACAGTCATTCTTGTTCTTCCACGTTAGTTCACAACGGGCAGCGAAAAGCCTGCAGTCATACTACACGACCCGGTTCTTTCGCTTTCTTGCCTCGCTGCGGAAGATCACGCAAGATGCACTGCACTCCACATACGATTGGGTGCCGGTGCAGTCATGGAACAGCACTTGGACGGACGAGGCACTGTACGAAAAGTACGGCATCACTCGTAAGGAGCAGGCCTACATCGAGTCCCAAGTGAAAGCGATGGATCTGAGTGGGAATAGCGACGATGAGTAAGCCCATCGAGGTAATCCTCGCGCCCAAGCCGCAAGCGCCGCGGCCGCGCATCTACGCCTACTCCATCGACGACGCGCCGCACAAGGGGCTGCTCAAGGTCGGCCAGACCATCCGAGACGTGAAGCAGCGCGTCGCCGAGCAACTCAAGACCGCCGCCATCCAGAACTACAAGATCGAACTGGACGAGTCCGCCGAGCGCGCCGACGGCACCATCTTCACCGACCACGAAGTGCGCGCGGCGCTCCGCAAAAAGAAGTTCGAGAACCCCCAACTGGAGTGGATGCGCTGCACGGTCGCGGACGTGAAGACCGTGCTGACCGAACTGCGCACCGGCCAGAAGCTCACCGGCGCGCACCACGAAACCTTCCCGATGCGCCGCGAGCAGGCCGACGCGGTACACAAGACGCACGCCTACTTCGTGTCGCGGTGGGCCGAGGACATGCACGCGGTGCCGCGGTTCCTGTGGAACGCGAAGATGCGGTTCGGCAAGACGTTCACCGCGTACCAACTGGCGAAGCGACTCGGTGCCAAGCGCGTGCTCGTGGTGACGTTCAAGCCGGCCGTCGAGGACGCGTGGCAGACGGACCTCGAATCGCACACGGACTTCGACGGCTGGCAGTACCTGTCGCGCAACTCCGGCCGTGACCCGACGCAAGTTTCCAAAACGAAGCCGCTCGTGTACTTCGGCTCGTTCCAGGATCTGCTCGGCCGCGACGACACGGGCAACATCAAGGCCAAGAATGAGTGGCTCCACAAGGTGAAGTGGGACTTGGTCGTCTTCGACGAGTACCACTTCGGCGCGTGGCGCGAAACGGCGAAGGAGCTTTTCGAGGGCGAGGAAGAGGCGGTCGCCAAGAAGGAAGCCAAGCTCGAATACGGCAGCGGGCTGGAAGGGGTGAACGAAGAGGTCGGGGAACTGTCGGCGAAGGAAACGGAGTTCCTGCCGATCACCACGCGGGCGTACCTGTACCTGTCGGGCACGCCGTTCCGGGCGCTGTCCACGGGCGAGTTCATCGAGGAGCAAATCTTCAACTGGACGTACACCGACGAGCAGCGCGCCAAGGAGCAGTTCGCGGCGCAGCACCCGGACCAGCGCAACCCGTACGGCGCGCTGCCGCAGATGCGCCTGCTGACCTACCAGATGCCGGACGAGTTGCTGGCAATCGCCAGCGGCGGCGAGTTCGACGAGTTCGACCTGAACGCGTTCTTCGAGGCGACGGGCGCGGGCGACGCGGCGCAGTTCAAGCACAAGGACGAAGTGCAGAAGTGGCTGAACATCATCCGCGGCGGGTACATGCCCAAGGCGCTGGATCACCTGAAAACGGAGAAGCCGCCGTTCCCGTACTCGGACACGCGCCTGCTGCCGTACCTGCAGCACGCGTTCTGGTTCCTGCCGAGCGTCGCGGCCTGCCGCGCGATGGCGAACCTGCTGGCCGAGAAGCACAACACCTTCTGGCACGACTACAAGGTCATCGTCGCCGCCGGGAGTGACGCGGGCATCGGGCTGGACGCGCTGCCGCCGGTGCGCAAGGCCATCGGCAGCGGGTTCGCGACGAAGACCATCACGCTCTCGTGCGGCAAGCTGACCACGGGCGTGACCGTCCCGCAGTGGTCGTCCATCCTGATGCTGCGCAACCTCAAGTCGCCGGAGACGTACTTCCAGTCCGCGTTCCGCGTGCAGTCGCCGTGGAGCATCAAGAACCCCAACGGCGACAACCCGAACGAGGAGGAGGTGCTCAAGCCGGTGTGCTTCGTGTTCGACTTCGCGCCGACGCGCGCACTTCGGCAAATTTCCGAATACGGGATCGGGCTGTCGCCCAACGAGTCGAACCCGGAGAACGCGGTTCGGGACTTGGTGTCGTTCCTGCCGGTGCTGGCCTACGACGGCGCGAACATGACGCAGATCGACGCCGGCGGCATTCTGGACATCGCGATGGCCGGCACCTCGGCCACGCTCTTGGCCCGCAAGTGGGAGAGCGCGCTGCTGGTGAACGTGGACAACGACACGCTGCGCCGCGTGCTGGACAACGCCGAGGCGATGGCCGCGGTCGAGCGCATCGAGGGCTGGCGCGCGCTGGGCGACAACGTCATCGAGACGATCATCAACAAGAGCGAGACGGTGAAGGCGCTCAAGAACAAGGGCAAGGAGAAAGAGCTGACCGGCGCGGAGAAGAAGGAACTGAGCGAGGCGGAGAAGGAGTACAAGTCGAAGCGCAAGCTCATTCAGGAGAAGCTGATCAAGTTCGCGACGCGAATCCCGGCGTTCATGTACCTGACGGACTTCCGCGAGAACACGCTACAGGACGTGATCACCAAGCTCGAACCGGACCTGTTCCTGGCGGTTACCGGGTTGGAGGTCAAGGACTTCGATCTGCTGGTGCGGCTGAAGGTGTTCAACACCGAGCAGATGAACCAGGCGGTCT
The DNA here is from genome assembly GCA_016872595.1 of Planctomycetota bacterium. Taxonomy (GTDB): domain Bacteria; phylum Planctomycetota; class Planctomycetia; order Gemmatales; family Gemmataceae; genus Gemmata. The sequence goes on along the minus strand of VGZJ01000001.1, from coordinate 37,514 downwards.
TCGCCTTCCGCCGCTACGAGGACGCCTCCCTGAGCTACACCGGCATCGCGAGCCACGAGGGTCTCGCGCGCGTCGGGCTGTACGACACGGTGGTGGCGAAGGAGTGAAGGACGAAGTGCGAACGGAGCAGTCGGCGACAGCGGCGGAACTCGACGCGCTGCGGCCGAGCGTGCTGAACCGCGCCTTCGCGGGGGAACTGTAACGTGTCCGCGAACCGCAAAGCCCGCCACGAAGCCGCGCGCCTCCAACGTGCCCGCGTCCACCGGCCCGCGTCCGCCAAGCCCGCCCAACCCGCCGACAAAATGAGTCGCCGGGACTACTACCTGCTCCCCTTCTACCTCGCGATTCCGTTCGTAGCCGCCTACATCGCAATGCAACTCGGTTGGATCGAAGGAACGTGGCGCGAATTCCTCGTTGACTTCCCCAAACGCTTCTTCGGCGGGCGTTTGTACTTCCTGCTCATCCTCGTCCTGTTGCTGCTCCCGCTGGCCGGTATCTGCTGGCTGTTCGCGCGCCGCCGCGCCCCGACCGACAAAACGTAACCGCCGCACCGAGCTAGCGCCGAACAGTCGGATGAGGTAAAATGCGGTCGGTTGGCGCGTCGTGAACGCTCGGCTACGGTCGGCTACACGTTTGCGGCGGAAGGGCACCCCAACGGCAGGCAACCGCGGTGCGAATGCTGGCGAATGCTAACGTCCCCACACCGGCCCGACCCGCTAAACCCGCACCTAAAAAAACGGCACGAACGCATGAAACGCGCGAAACCGTCCGCCCGCTCGCACGCCGACGGGTTGACCATGACGCAACAGAGCGCCGTTGACCTGCTGGCCGCGGGGAAGAACGACACCGAAACAGCGGAGTTGCTGAAGATCAATCGCGTCAGCGTGACGCGCTGGCGTCTGTACTCGCCGGAGTTCCGCGCCGCGCTCGCGGTGCGTCGCGCCGACATCTGGGGCGCGGCCGCGAACCGGCTGCGGGCACTCGTTCCGAAGGCAATCGACGCCCTCGCCGCGGCCCTCGACGAAGCCGACGAATCGGATCGCCTAACCGTCGCGCTCGCGGTGCTGAAGCTGGCCGGTCCCCTGCCGCTCGCCCCGACCGAACCGACGGACCCGGCCGAGTACGTTCGGGAAGTGGTCAAGCGTGAGCGCGAGAACGTCCCGTCGGAACTGGATCGCTTGATCGAATCTGGCAAGGACTTACCCGCTTACAACGATCACCTCGACACGGTGCGGAAGCGCCTCGCGCTCATGTCGCCCGCAGACGAACCCGTGCCGCCCACTTCGCCAGAACCCCAAAAAGGTGACACCTAGAAAAGGCGCGATTGGAAGCCGGGCGGGGCGGAAAAGTCCGCGCGACCGGCGCGCACACCGCTGGCGAACTGACGCACATTTTTTGGCGAAATCCCGACCCGTTTCTGCCGCGTTCGGCTTGAACGAATTTAGTGATTGAATGTACACTTCATCTGTCGGGTAGCCGGTTGGCCGACGGGCCAACGGGTTCAACGCGGTTGCGCTGGTGCCGGTCGCACCTACCGGGACCAGCGCGACCGGCCCGGCAAGCTCCATAGGTGCAAAATGCCCGACACGCTTTCCGCGGCGGTCGCCGCGTTCATTCCGGCCGTCGATGCGTTCAATCGCGAATTCTACGACGGCGTGGTGTCTTGGGTCTATTCTCCCCCGAAGCCAGCGAAGGGAACGACCGCCGAGCGAAAAGAGGAACTCCGCGCAGAGATCGCGCGGACGGGTGGAGCGCTGTGTCGCCAGTTGATCCAACGCAACCGCGCCGGCTCGCTGACCATCGAGCTTCAACAGTTCCTCAACTCGCTTGCCGCGGACGACCGTTCACCGCTGCACAGCGATTGGCCTCGATTGAAAGCCGCGCTCCAAGTAACCGCGGCGCAGTCCGTTGAACCGGCCGCGTCGCCGGTCGCCGCACTTGTCGAACTGCCAACCCGCCAACAACAGAGCGATCACGCCCGCGCGCCCGTTCCGGCCCCAGATGCCGAACCGCGGCCTCCGACGGACGAACGCGCGCTTCTAACGTGGCTGCGCTGGGCGCAAGCCGAGTTGAAGCGGATGCTTCTTCACAACCCACCCGTAACGGATCCGCTGCTCGCGGCGTTCGGCGACAAGCCGGCGACCGACATCGCGCGCCGCGCTTACCGTTTCTGCGTCGCGCAGGGCGTGGACACGTCCGACATCAAGGAACCGATTTCTCTCCCCGGACACCACGAGGAGACGACCACGGCGTTCAAGATCGTCGAGCAGTGTGTGAAAGCGTGTGAGCGTAGCAACGCGCCGCTCGCGCCGTCGCCGGAAACGGAACCGGCCGACGCGACGGCACGCAAAGAACTCGCCGCTGTGGAGAACGCACACCAGCGGCCCGACTTTGTATTACCCGACCCGCTGCCAGACGACGCGAACCCGTTCGAGGTGATTAGCTGGATTCTGTTCACGGGCTACGTTGCCGCGCGCCATCTGACGGAAGCGCGGCAAAAGAAGGTCGCGGAGATGGGTCGAAAGATGCGAACCGACGTGCGAAACGGCGTCGAGTACCTTCACTGGGAAGACGAGCCAGACTGCAAGCACGAAGTTTCGCGGTCGTTCACGGAGCGAGCCGCTTCCCGTTGGTCAAAGGCGCTTTGCGATGCTCGCAACCTGTGCGCGGCGTTCGGAATCCCATTCGCCGAATATGATCCGGTACTTAAGACCGCGCGGGAACTGATGAACGACAGGGAGTGCATTATCGAGGGGGTCGCGAGCGACCGGGAGGCTTACTGGACTACCAGCATCGATACGCGGCTACACGAACTGAGGCACTCCACCACACCGCCGACGAGCGCGCGTCCCACCGGCAGGCGCGAAGGCGAACCGTCGGGACCGAACGCCGAGGCCGTCGCGCTCCTGAAACAGTACCTTGTGGAGCGATTCCGCGACGGGCACTTGTACGCGCCGTACATCCTTCTGCGCAAGGAACTGATGGACGCCGGATGCACTGACGGGACCAAAGCGACCGAATTGACGGACAAGGCGATGAACGAACTGTACCTTCGTGGGTTCGTCACTCCCGACCCCAATCGACGGTCGAAGTGGCCGATTGACTGGCAAATCCTCCCGACCGTCGTTTCCGCGAACGGATCCGCGCCTCACGCATTACCGACTCGCGCGCGGCAGATTGTCCCGCCACACGACAACGGGGACAAGCCTACCGACTCCCAACCGGACAAGGGAACGCAATCGCTAACCGACGCAACTCCGGGCGCTCGGCAATCGGGCGAAGGGGAATCGTCGGAAAACTCGAAGGCGAAGGGCGTTCCCCGCGACGAGGCCGAAGTTCGCGTCCGCGAATGGTTGGAGAAGCACGCCGCGGACGATCCCGACGCGGTTACGCGAGACACCGTATCCGCCGAAACCGGCGTCAGCGCCGGGGGTGTGAGCAATACCTCCGCATGGAAAGCGTTTTGCGCACGCCGCACCGCGAACAAGAAGCCGGTTGCGCGGGATGTACCGCTTACCGAAACCATGAAAGCCATCATCCCGGCGGACTGCGAAACACCGGACGAACTCGCCGCGCTCATCGAGGAGCAGAAGGCAGACGAGGCCGAACAGGAGCGCCGTTACAAGCGCCGTCACGGTTCGTCATGACGGCGCGGCGAAAAGGATTCGCTGGAACAACAAGGCCGTCACGCATTTTTTTCGTGACGTGGCGCAATCTCGTGAAGGGGCGCGATGGGACGCCCTCACCTGATTGCGAGCCGCGACCGTGCCACCGTGTCTGCAACCCAATCCGCCGCCCGTTCTCTCCGACAGTCCCCTCTATCTGCTCGCCGTGCTGTTCTCGGCCCGGCGCAGTAAGGACCGCGCGCTGGAGTGTGTCACCCGGCGCAAACTGAACACGCTGGGTATCCACATTGCGTTCGGCGACGAACTGACCGCCCGCGCGCCCGCGAAGCGGGAGGGGGTGGCCGATGCGCGCTGACCTGCTCCCCGTCGCGCCGCCCGCGGCCCTCGACACCCTCACTGTTGACCAAAACGAAGCCGCGCGGCTGACCAATCTCTCCGCGAAGACGCTCGGCCGGTTGGCCGACGCCGGCGAACCCGTCGGCCGCGTGAAGATCGGTCGGCGCGTGCTGTACCACCGCGCCAAACTCTCCGCGTGGCTGCTCGCGCGGGCCGAAGGCAAAGCTGTGGTCGAAACCGGTTCCGAACCCTCCGCCCACTGAAACGCGGACGGGTCGGCCCCGGCAGGCCGACCCGACGCGGTGACAATGGGCTGTCACTCGAACACAACACATAACCATGATAACCGACTCGAACGGGAAGGGAATGCGCGCCGTCAGCGCGTCGAACCCCTGCCCGGTGTGCAAGAAACCCGATTGGTGTCTCGTCGCGCCGGACGGTTCCGCCGCGATCTGCCAGCGCGTCGAGAGCGCGAAGAAGTGCGGCGAAGCCGGTTGGCTTCACCGGCTCGACGGATCTGCGCCGAACCCGTCAGCGAAGAAGAAGCCGTCCGGCGCGGGCACCGACTGGCGGGCGCGCGCCGCGAAGTTCGCCGCGAACCTCGACGCCGACCGTCGGCACAAGCTCGCCGCGGAGTTGAAGCTCTCGGCCGATGCCCTCGACGCGCTTCCGTTGCTCGGCTTCAACCCGGACGAATCGCACGGCGCTTGCTACACGTTCGCGGAGTGCGACGCGGCCGGGAACGTCGTCGGGCTGCTCCGGCGCTGGGGTAAGCGCGTGTCGATCAAAGGAGGCAAGCCGACCAACAAAGCGAGGATCGGCAAGCAGGGGCTTACGCTGCCGACCGGGTGGCGCGAGCGCTCCGGCGCTGTGTTTCCGGTCGAGGGGCCGACCGATACCGCGGCGCTCACCGCGGCGGGCCTCGCTGCCGTCGGTAGGCCGTCGAACTCCGGCGGTGCGGCGCTGCTGGCCGAACTGTTCCGCGACCTCGACGCGGGCCGGGAAATCATCATCGTCGGGGAGAACGACCGGAAAGACAGCGGCGAGTGGCCGGGGCGCACGGGGGCGATTTCGGTCGCGACCGCGTTAGCGAAGGCGCTCCGCCGTCCGGTGCGCTGGGCGCTGCCGCCCGAATCCGCGAAGGACGTGCGCGACTGGTTGACCGACCCGGCGCGCGCCGCGGTGCCGTGGAACCAGCGCGGCGACGAGCTGCGCGCCCTCCTGACCGCGAACGCCGTGACGGTCGAACCGCCGGACGAACCGCTCGCCGATCCGAAGAACGTTGCACCGCAAATCGTGATTGGCACCGACGAGTATCGCGTTAACGCGGAAGCGATTCGCGCCCTCGCGCGCGATCCCGACCTGTACCAGCGCGGCGGGATGTTGGTTCACGTCACCGAAGCGCAGACAGAGGACGATTCCTCAGCGCTCATCAGGCGTCCCGATGCCATGCCCGTTATTCGCGAACTGCCGAACCCGCTGTTGCGGGAGCGCTTGACGTGGTGCGCTGCGTGGATGCAGTGGCGCGGTTCGGGCGGGGACGCGAAATTGGTTTCCGCGCACCCGCCGGATTGGTGCGTCGCCGCGGTCGGGGCGCGGAAGGATTGGTCTTCCGTGCGCCGTCTGGAAGCCGTCGTTCCGCATCCCGTGTTGCTTCCCGACGGGAAGATTCTCGCCGCGTCCGGGTACGACCGCGGTTCGCGCCTGCTCGTTTGTCTCCCCGGTGATCTGAAGATAACTGTTCCCGAAAAACCGACGAGCGCCGACGTTGCTGCCGCGGTAAACGTGCTGTCGGACGTGGTATCCGACTTCCCGTTCCAATCGCCGGCGCACCGCTCGGCATGGTTCGCGGGGCTGCTCACCCCGCTCGCTTGGTTCGCCTTCTCCGGTCCCGCGCCGCTGTTCCTGATGGACGCGAACGTGCGCGCGGCGGGGAAGGGGCTGCTCGCGGACGTGCTCGCCCTGACCGTCACCGGCCGCCGGTTCCCGGTCATGTCGTACACGTCCGACCGCGACGAGCTGCGGAAGCGCATCACGACGCTGGCCGTCGAGGGGGACCGCATGGTTCTTCTCGACAACCTCGCGGGCGCGGTCGGGAACGACGTTTTTGACGCCGCGCTGACCGCCGACCGTTGGAAGGATCGGCTCTTGGGTGGGAACCGCGTGTACGACGGCCCCCTTCACGTCACTTGGTTCGCGACCGGAAACAACGTCCAACTGCACGGCGACACTTCCCGCCGCGTGTGCCACTGCCGCATGGAATCGCCCGACGAACGGCCGGAGATGAAAACCGGTTTCAAGTACCCGGACCTCCGGGCACACGTCCGCGCCAACCGCGGCGCGCTGCTCTCCGCGGCGCTCACGATCCTTCGCGGTTGGGTGGTTGCCGGGAAGCCAACGCACGGGCTGACGCCGTGGGGGTCGTTCGAGGGGTGGTCCGCTGTCGTGCGCGAAGTGCTCGTGTTCGCGGGCCTGCCCGACCCCGGCGAAACGCGACTGGCGCTCCAGTCCGCGGCGGATTGCGAAGCGCTCGCCATGTCCGCGCTGCTCGACACGCTCGAACGGATGGACTCCGAGTGCCGCGGGGTGACGACGGGCGAGATCATCGACGCCATTCGCAAACCGGCCGACCCTCCCCCCGCGTGGTTGCCCGATTTGCGCGCCGCCGTCGAGGAGTTGTGCGGGAAGGTTGACAGCCGCGCACTCGGATACAGGTTCCGGCACTTCGCCCGGCGCAACTTTAACGGTCGCATGATTGACCGGAAACAAACCGTCAGCGCGGATAACTCGGTGCGCTGGTACGTCCGCTCCGCGGTTCCCGCTGACCAGCCGCAACCATCACCAGCATCACCAGCATCACCGGCATCACCGGGCGGGGGAACGGTTCCGTCCGGTGATGCTGGTGATGCTGGTGATGGGATCACCCCGAACGAGAAGGCGCGAACACGGTTCAGTAACGACGACCGGCCGCACGAATTCCGCGATACGGGGGACCGATGAGCACCGGTGACGAAGTGCGAACGCGCGCACCGACCACCGCGGCGGAACTGCTCGCGCTCGTCGGGGAGTGCGGGCCGACCGTCGAGGACGGGGCGCTGGTGTTCGACCGCGACCCCGCCGCGGACCTCGTTCCCGCGCTGCGCGTTCTCCACACCGGGATTCGCGCCCTGCTGACTGGCCGGCGCTGGTACGGGTGCGACGGCGACACGGGGCGAGTTGTCGAACTGCAATATGCTGCACGAATTCCGGCGGGGAACACGCTGCTTTGTGTCGAGGGCGATGCCCGTTGGGACCGTATCCACCCGGCAGCGCCGCTCGACCTGCCGAGCCTGTTCGCCCCGCCGTCGTCGTAGGTTCTTCCGAACCGTGCCGAAGAACAGCGCCCGCACCGGGAGCAGTCAGGCATCGAGACAGAGTTAGTTTCACGCGCCCGCTACTCTGTCCGACCGCGTGTGCGTTCCGGTTAAGGTGCCGTTCGGTCGGTGCGATTCGGAAGAACCTGAACAACCGGCCTCGCGCGCGGCGCGAGCGCCGGGTATACTTCAACCGCCTTTGGCCGGTTCACCGGTGGGGCTGACGCGAACTGAGAAGCGCGACACCCCATCGGCCCGGCCACTTCTCAGAAAGGTTGCAACATGGCTTCCGTCATTTCCGACCCCAACGGTCGCAAGCGCATCCAGTTCGTCAACGCCGACGACCAGCGGAAAACTATCCGGCTCGGCGTAATCTCCCTCGCGGGCGCGGAGAGCATCGCCCGTCACGTCGAGGAACTGCTCGCCGCGAAGAATGGCGCGCTACCGATCCCGGCCCGCACCGCCTTGTGGTTGTCGGAGATCGGCGAGAAACTCCGCGACAAGTTGGTGAAGGTTGAACTGGTCGCGCCGCGAGAACCCGTGAAGGTGGTCACGGTCGCGGGGTTGGTCGCGGAATACAAGACGGCGCGCACCGACGTGAAACGCGGAACCGCGATCAATCTCGACCAAGCCGGGAAAGCGCTCGTCGCGTACTTCGGGGAAGCGAAGACCGTCCCCGACGTGAACGAAGCCGACGCGGACGGTTTCTACCGCAAGCTGCTCGCGAACGAACTCGCGCTCAACACCGCGCGCCGGTTGACCGGCCGCGCGAAACAGTTCTTTGCTTACGCGGTGCGCAAGCGGATCATTACCGCCAACCCCTTCGCCGGAGTGAAGACCGCGACGGGCGGGAACCCCGAACGGCAGGAGTACGTTCCGGTCGCAACCATTCGCTCTGTGTTGGACGCGTGCCCGTCGGCGGAGTGGCGGCTGATCGTCGCCCTGTCCCGGTACGCGGGTCTTCGCTGTCCGAGCGAACACTTGGGGCTGACGTGGGGCGACATTCTTTGGGATAAGAACCGGTTCGTTGTTCGCTCACCGAAAACCGAACACGTCGGAAAGGCCCAGCGCGTCGTTCCGATCTTCCCCGAACTGTACCCGTACCTGCGCGATGCGTTCGAGGCGGCCGAACCGGGGCAGGTACACGTTATCAACTTCAACCGCTCCGATTCGGGAATGGGGAACGGGCTGACGACGAACTGGCGGAACCCGCTGCTGCGGATTCTCAAACGGGCTGGGGTAAAGCCGTGGCCGCGCCTGTTCCACGGATTGCGTGCGTCGTGTCAGACAGACCTCGCGAACAGTTTCCCCGCGCACGTCGTTTGTGAGTGGTTGGGGAACAGTCTGGCCGTAGCTCGCGAACACTATTTACAAGTGACGGAAGACCACTTCCAAAAAGCGGCGCAGAATCCGGCGCACGAAGCGGCGCGAAATGCGGCGCGGACGGGAACGGACCAAAACGAACCGGAGCGGACAACCCCGGCCGAAGTGCTTGATTATCAAGCCTTCGGGCCGTTCCTGTCCGCTCCGGTCGCGTCCTGTTCGGACGTTCAGATGACCCTATCGGGATTTGAACCCGAGTTTTGGCCTTGAGAGGGCCACGTCCTAGGCCACTAGACGATAGGGCCGCGTTCAGATGGATTTGTAAGGGCCGCGCGACGGCTTGTCAAGAGGCCAGAACGCGCTGGTAGCGCGGCCGTTCGTTCCCGTTCGGCTCGCCGTCTGGTAAGTTAGGTGCGTGGGCGCGCCACCGGGGGCAGGCATGGGCATCCAAGACCGGGACTACTATCGCGAGGGGCCGAGCTTTCTGGACCGCATGGGCCAGCAAGGGGCGACCGTCTGGCTCGTCGCGCTCACGGTCGGCATCTTCTTCGGCCAAGCCCTCACCGCGGGGCCACCGGCTCGCGCCGAAGGGGATAACCCGATCCTCCGCAGCCCGCTCGTCACATACGGGGCGTTCGACCAAGCGAAGGTACTCGAAGGCGAAGTGTGGCGGCTGCTAACGCCGCTCCTGCTACACTCCGGCATCATGCACCTGTTCGGCAACATGCTCGTGCTGTTCTTCACCGCGTCACGACTGGAGGAGCGCTACGGGAGTCGCGAACTCGTCCTGCTCTATCTCGCCTCCGGGCTGGTGTCGAGCCTCATCTACATGCTCGCGCAGGTCGCGGGGATCGCGGACACGGCGCGCGCGGTCGGGGCCAGCGGCGCGGTGTTCGGCGTGCTGATCGTGTACGCCTTCCACTACCCGCGCCAACAGGTGCTCCTGTTCTTCGTGATCCCGATGCCGGTGTGGTTGCTGGCGACGCTCTGGGTCGGGTTCGACGCGCTCTCGGCCACCGGCGAACTGGTGAACCCGAACGCCCCGCGCGGGCGTACCGCGTACTTCGCCCACCTCGGCGGTGCGCTCTTCGGGCTGGTGTACTACCAATTGGAACTGAACCTCAGCGCCGTGTTCGTGCGGTCGAAGCGCGCGCGGGCGCGCCCGCGGTTGCGGGTGATCCCCGCGCCGGTGCGCGAGGAGCGCGAGCCGGAACCGGTGGGCGCGCCGGTCCACGCGCCGCCCCCCGCGGCCCCGTCCAAGCCCGCCGACGAACAGCTCGAAGCGAAGGTGGACGCGGTGCTTGAGAAGGTGTCGAAGCTCGGACAAGAGAGCCTGACCGCCGAGGAGCGGGAAATCCTGTTTAAGGCGAGCGAACTGTACAAGAAGCGCCGCAAGTAACGGAGCGAACCGATGCCACTTTACGAGTACACCTGCAAGGCGTGCGAGCACAGCTTCGAGGCGCTCGTGACGGCGCGCGCCGCGACCGCGGTGGCGTGCCCCAAGTGCGCCGGCACCGAACTGGACCGGCTGATCGGGCTGCCCGCGCCGGGGCGCGTGGTCGAGGGCGCGCCTGCTACCAACTGCCGCGGCGACGGGCCGCCGTGCGGGGCCGCGTGGTGCGGGCGCAAGGGCAACGGCTAGCGCGGCTTGTTTTGGCCGCGCGCGAGTGTACAACGAGAACGGTCGAAAGAACTTCACCGGGCCGAACGCGCCCGCACCCACCGGGGCCAGACGCAATGACCGACGAAGAGCAGGCGAAGCGGTGCGCCAAGATGCTGAGCGCCATCGCCGAGCCGAACCGCATCCGCATTATCGAGTGCCTGCGCGCGAAGTCGATGAACGTGACCGAGATCGCCCACGCCCTGAAGACCGAGATCGTGAACGTGTCGCACCACTTGAGCGTGCTCCGCGACGCCGGCCTCGTCGAGTTCGACAAGGACGGACGGTTCGTCGTGTACTCGCTGCACCCCAAGGTCTTCCACCACGATACCAACAAGGCCACGTTCGTGGACCTCGGTTGGTGCCGTGTCGAGATTCCGCATAACTGATCGCGCCGCGAGCGCACACGAACCCGCGCGGCTTCGCGCGGGTTTTTCGTTATCACGGTCACGAATAGTGCGGCCCCGCGTGTCGGCGGTGCGGCCGGCGCTGGGGCGGTCGCGCTGACCCGATCAGTCGAGGGTGCCGTGTCGTCGTTCAAGTTCGCGCTGGCGCTGGAAGAACTGGGCCACCGCGTCGTGCCGTCGGCGGCGCGGCCGACGGTCGAACCCGTCGAGTCCGAGTAGGCAGAAGTCCGCATCATGTCCGAGGTCGGTGACCCGATCGGCGTCGGCGACCCGACGGGCGTGGGCGACCCGTTCGCGCCGCCGACCGCCGATCCGCCCGGTGTGCGCGACCCCCGCGCCGGCGACCCGCCGTCCGAGGCCAACCCGCCGCAACCGGACAAAGAGTCCGCGGGCGACCCGCCCGGCGAGGTCGATCCGCCGGACCCGAATCGCGTCGAGAAGTGGGGCGTTTACGTCGGGTAGCGCGAACCGCGCGCGTCCCGCCCGCCGTACAGCGCGGGCGGGAACACCTCGACGCGCAACCGCGCGGGCAGCGCCTCGACTACCAACTCGCGCAAGTCGTCTTCCGGCACGCACACGAACTCGCCGTCGGCGTGGACGCACAGCGGCGCTTCGCACTTCACCTCGATGCGTGCGGCGCGTCCGAGCGTCAGCAGCTTGTGATTGGTGGGCAGCGTGCCGCGGACCATCGCGGGCAGGTAGCGCATCAGGTGCCAGCGCGTGAGCCGCGTCGCGTGCATGTAGTCGAACCGGCCGTCCGTAAGGCGCGCGTCGGGTCGCAGCGGGAAGTTCCCTTCGCGCTGACCGTTCAGCACCGACAGCGCGAGCGTCGGCGTCGTCACGGCGCGCCCATCGAAACGCACCGTCATCGTCGGGGTCTTGAAGTGCTTCACCATCGACTTGACGAACGCCCAACCGTACAGCAGGAGGCCGCGGAGCCAGCGCGTCTTGCGGGCCTCGCCGTTCACCATGCCGTTAAACCCGACGCCGAGGTTGCACACGAAGTACCGCGTGCGCGGGCCGGCGGTCGCGCGGCCCACGTCAATCGACAGCGTATCTGTCGGCGGGTTCTGCTCGTGTCGCTTCCACCATTCGCCCATGCCCAGTGTGAAGGCGAAGTCGTTGGCCGAGCCGAGCGGCCAGACGCCGAACACCGGGTCGCGCCCGCTTTGCAGCACGCCGTTGGCGACCTCGTGAACGGTGCCGTCGCCGCCGGCCGCGACCACCTTCGCGAACCCCTCTTCGCTCGCCACCCGCGCCAGTTCCTCCGCGTGCCCGGCCCGCGCGGTCGGGCGCAGTTCCACGTCGCGCGCGCGCGCCGGCGGCAGCGCCCGAAGCAGGCGCTCGGCCCTTCCGCGGCCCGCGGCCGGGTTGTAAATCACACAGGTGCCACCGGGCATGGGAACCTCGTGCGCGGTCGCGGTGTCCGTTCGCGGGGTAAGATACGGAGAGAGCGAGCGGCGCGGCGTGAGCCCGCCGGTATCCAATCGTGAACGGCATCCTCGTAATCGACAAGCCGGGCGGAATGACCTCGCGCGACGCGGTGAACCGCGTGCAGCGCTGGTTCCCGCGGAAGACCAAGATCGGGCACACCGGTACGCTCGACCCGCTGGCGACGGGCGTACTCGTCGTGTGCGTCGGCCTCGCCACGCGCCTCGCGGACTACGTTCAGGCGATGGGCAAGAGCTACACGTCGCGCGTCCGGCTCGGCGCAACCAGTACGAGCGACGACGCCGACGGCGACGTGACCGAGACGAACGCGCCGCCCGTTTCGCGCGAGCAGATCGACGCGGCGCTGGTACGATTCGTGGGCGTGATCGAGCAGGTACCGCCCGCGGTGAGCGCGCTGCGCGTCGGCGGCCGGCGGGCGCACGACCTCGTGCGCAAGGGAAAGGAAGTCGCGCTGGCGGCGCGGTCGGTGCGCGTCGACGCGATTCGCGTCACCGGCTTCGTGTGGCCGTATCTCGATGTCGAAGTGGACTGTGGGAAGGGCACGTACATCCGCTCTATCGCGCGCGACCTCGGTGCGGCGCTCGGCTGCGGCGGCATGGTGCAAACGCTGCGGCGCACGCGCGTGGGGCCGTTCGCGGCGGGGCAGGGTGTCGGCGTGGACGAACCGCCCGCGGAGTTGAAGCTACAACCGATGCTCACCGTACTGGCCGGGTTCCCGCAACTGCCGCTGAGCGCCGAAGAAGCGCTGCGCTTGCGGCAAGGTCAGCGCGTCCCCATCGTCACGACAAGTGGGCGTCAGCCGCCCGAAGGAGTGGAACTCGCACTCCTCGGCGAGTCGGGCGAACTGGTGGGGATCGGCATCGTCGAGCGCGGCGTGCTCGTTACCCGGGTCATGTTCCACCAGTGAGTTTCTTCTGTAGCCGGCCTCACTGAGGCCGGAGCCAGACGCGCCGTTCAGCTACAACATTTCCGCAACGGCCGTGCTTCTGTAGCCGGTCTCAGTGAGGCATAAGCTAGACGAGCGGATCAACACCGGGGTCAATGATCCCGGCTACAGAAGGCGACGCGCATTACTCGCCCTTCAGCTCCTTCAGGTTCTCTTCCAGCGAGGCGATTTGCTTCTCGATGTCGGCCAGCAGGTCGCGCTGGGCCTGTACCACCTCGGCGGGCGCGCTGCTCACGAACTTCTCGTTGGCGAGCTTCGCCTTCGTTCCCTCCAGCGACTTCTTCTTGTCGGCGATCTGCTTCTCAAGGCGCTTCGCTTCGGCCGCTTCGTCGATGTGGCCGGCGAGCGCCACGTACGCCTCGAACTCCGGGCGCACCACGCCGCCGGACGGCTTCGGCTTGGGCACCGCCGGCCCCGCGGTCAGGTTGGAGATGCTGGCGAGCGGGCCGATGAACGCGGCCAGCGCGTTGAACTCCGCGGCCACGTCCGTGCTGCACTTCACGGCCACGTCGAGCTTCGTCTTGTCGTCCACCTGATAGCGGTTCCGCACCTCGCGCACCCCGCGCACCAGCTCTTGCATCCGCGCGAACCGGGCCTCCACGTCGGCGCTGATCCACGCCTCCGGGTACGACGGCCACTTGGCAATACAAGCGGCCTCTTCCGCGCGCGCCGGGGTCGGCAGCCCGCGCTCGGGGGCCGCGTCGCGCAGCGCCTCCCAAAGCGATTCGGACACGAACGGCATCACCGGCTGCACCAGCCGCAAGATACCGTCGAGCACGCCGGCCAGCACACGCTGCGCTTGCGGGCGCGCGGCGGCGTCTTTGAGCCGGCCCTTACTCATCTCGATGTACCAGTCGCAGAACTCGCTCCACACGAAGTCGTAGACGAGCCGGGCCACGTCGCTGAACTTGTACCCCTCGAGCGCCGCGGTCACGGCCTTCGTGGTGGTCGCGAGCCGCGACAGCAGCCACTTGTCCTCGGTGGGCAGTTCCTCCAGCTTCACCGGGCCGGGGGTGTAGCCCTCAAGGTTCATCAGCAGGAACCGCGTCGCGTTCCACATCTTGTTCGCGAAGTTCCGACCCTCCTCGAAGCGGTCTGAGCCTTGCTTCGCGGTGGGGCGGTCGGGGTCTTCGGTCGGCCACGGCCCGCCGGGGCGGAACTCCTTCTTGCACTCAGGGCAAGTGAGCTTCTTGGTCCGCATGTACATGTGCTCTTGCTTCACTGCCACGTCTTTCTTGCAGTGCGGGCAGATGTTCGCCACGGGCAGCTTCGAGTCCTGCGTCTCGGTGGCGAGTTTCACCATGCCGTAGCGCATGGCGTCGGTGCCGTACAGGTCGATGATGTCGAGCGGGTCCACCCCGTTCCCCTTCGACTTGCTCATCGTCTCGCCGAAGCCGTCGAGCACCTTCGGCGTGATGTACACCTGATGGAACGGGATGTCGCCCACGTTGTAGAGGCCGGTTAGCACCATACGCGCCACCCACAGCGTGATGATGTCGCGGCTCGTCACCAGCGTGCTGGTGGGGTAGTAGGCGCGCATCGCGTCCCAGTCGGGCGCGGTGCGTTCGGCGCGCTCCTCCGGCAGCGTCGGCCCCGGCCAGCCCAACGTGCTGTGCGGCCACAGGGCCGACGAGAACCATGTGTCGAGCACATCCTCTGATTGCTGATAGCCGAGTCCAGATAGCTCTTGTTCTGCCGTCGGGTTCGGTTCAGCAAGGCACACATAGATGTAGTTCGTGGCAGTTGCCACTGCGCCGAAGGCACCTGCATCACTCTTTAGAAGCGTCGGTTCAGCGCCCTCGGTGTTGATCTCAAGTTTGATGAACGCCCGCTCGTTTGCAACCGCGTTGCTGAGCGCACTGCACTGAGTAAGCCGCCGCTCAGCAATCGCGACTGTGTCCTTGTCGCGCATCGGCTTCGACTGCCACACTGGGATGCGGTGGCCCCACCAGAGTTGGCGACTGATGCACCAGTCGCGCTTCTCGCCGAGCCAGTCGAGGTACGAGCGCGCGTAGCGCTCGGGGAAGAACTTCACCTTCCCAGATGTCACGGCGTCCATCGTCATCTGCGCGAGGCCGGGCTTGGCGTCGTCGCGGTCGGCCATCTTCACGAACCACTGGTCCGACAGGTACGGCTCGATCGGCGTCTTGCTGCGGTCGCTGATCTTGAGCGGGATGTCGCGGTCGGCGCGGTCGATGTAAAGGCCGAGTTCCTTCATCTTCTCGGTCACGGCGTCGCGGGCCTTGGCGCGGTCCAGCCCCTTGTACTCGCCGCCGTTCTCGTTGATCGTGCCGTCCGGGTTCAGGATGTTGATGACGGCGATTTCCGGGTGCCGCTGCCAACAGGCGTAGTCGTTGGGGTCGTGCGCCGGCGTCACCTTCACGCAACCCGTACCGAGCTTCGGGTCCGCGAGCTGGCCGTCCGCGATGATCGGAATCTTGCGCCCAGTGTGCGGCTGCGTCACCGTCTTGCCGACGAGGTGCTTGTAGCGCTCGTCGCTTGGATGCACGCACAGCGCGCTGTCGCCGAGCATCGTCTCCGGGCGCGTCGTGCTGAACGAGATGAACGTGTCGGCTTCGCCGTCCACCTGATACTTGAACGTCCAGAACCCGCCCTTGGTGTCCACCGTGTCGGTTTCGTCGTCGGCCACGCTGGTCTGAAGGTGCGTGTCCCAGTTCACGAGGCGCTTGCCGCGATAGATGTAGCCGTCACGGAACATGCGGAAGAAGGTCTCGCGCACGGCCCGCGCGCATACCGGGTCGAGCGTGAAGCGCGTGCGCTTCCAATCGGCGCTCGCGCCGATCTCGCGGAGCTGGCCGAGGATGCGGGCCTCGTACTTGTCCTTCCACTCCCAGATGCGGCGCACGAGTTCGTCGCGGCCGAGGTCGTGGCGGTTCTTCTTCTCCTGCTGAAGCACCAGCCGTTCCACCACGGACTGTGTCGCGATGCCGGCGTGGTCGGTGCCGGGCATCCACAGGGCATTGAAGCCTTGCATCCGCTTCCAGCGAATCAGCACGTCTTGGAGCGTGTTGTTGAGCGCGTGCCCCATGTGCAGCGCGCCGGTCACGTTCGGCGGCGGGATCACGATGGTGAACGGCTTCTTCGTTGCATCGGGCGTGCTGTGAAAGTAGCCCTTCTGTTCCCAGAACGTGAGCCACTTTTCCTGCGCGGCCTTCGGGTCGTACGCCTTCGGAAGTTCGGTCGCCATGATCGTTGTTTCCCCTGTCTATCAAAGTAGGAGGCACACTCCGTGTGCCGTGAGTAGCGACGGCACACGGAGCGTGCCTCCTACTTTGCAGACTGCTCCTCGTCCTTGAACAGTTTGTATTCGATGCTGTCCACCAGTGCGAGCCAGCTTGCCTCGATGACGTTCTCGCTCACGCCCACGGTGCCCCACACGTCGGTGCCGTCGCGGGACTCGATCACCACGCGCACGCGGGCCGCGGTGCCGGCCTTTGCGTTCACCACGCGCACCTTGTAATCGACGAGCTGCATCTCATCGAGCCGCGGGAAGTTTGGAACCAGCGCCTTGCGGAGCGCGCCGTCGAGCGCGTTCACCGGGCCGTCGCCCTCGCTCACGGTGTGCTCGACGCGCCCCCCGACGTGCAGCTTCACGGTCGCCTCGGTGGTCGGCGCGCCGTCCGCGCCGGCCTCGATGTTGACGCGGTACGCGGCGCGCTCGAACCACGGCGTGTACAGCCCCGCGGCCTTCTTCACCAGCAAGTCGAAGGAGGCTTCCGCCGCCTCGAACTCGTACCCGGCGTGTTCGAGGTCTTGCACCGCGCCCAGAATCTTCGTCATCAGCGCCTTGTCGTGGCTCACCGCGTACTTCGTCGTCTTCGTCAGGATCGTCGAGTGCCCGGACAGCTCGGACACCAGAATCCGCCGCTCGTTGCCGACCGCCTCGGGGGCGATGTGCTCGTAGGTCGCCGGGTCTTTGGCGACCGCGTGCGTGTGCATCCCCCCCTTGTGGGCGAACGCGCTCTGCCCGACGAACGGCTGCCCGCTGCGGAAGTTCATGTTCGCCAGTTCGTACACGTATCGCGACGTTTCCGTCAGCCGCGCGAGGCTGCCGGGCTTCAGCACCTCGCGCCCGTACTTGAGCGCGAGGTTGGCGATCACGCTCACCAGATCGACGTTACCGCACCGCTCGCCGATGCCGTTCATCGTGCCCTGTACCTGTGCCGCGCCCGCCCGCACTGCGGCTAGCGAGTTCGCCACCGCGAGTTCGCAGTCGTTGTGGCAGTGGATGCCGACCTCGCACGATAGCTCGCTCTTCACACGCGCCACCACCTCTGCGACGCGCTCCGGCATCGTGCCGCCGTTGGTGTCGCACAGGATCACCACACGCGCTCCGGCGTCGGCCGCGGCCCGGAGCGTGCGTAGCGCGTACTCCGGGTTCGCACGGTAGCCGTCGAAGAAGTGTTCCGCGTCGTAGAACACCTCGCGCCCGGCGGCGCGGCAGTGGGCGACAGAGTCCGCGATCATCGCGACGTTCTCGTCGAGCGTCGCGCCCAGCACGTTCGTAACGTGGAAGTCCCACGTTTTCCCGACGATGGTGACGACCGGCGTTTCGGCTGCGAGCAGGGCGTTCAGCCCGGTGTCGCCGGCCGCGGTGCCGGTCTTCTTGCGCGTCATCCCGAACGCCACGACCGCGGCGTGCGCCAGCGGCAACTCGCGCACGGCGCGGAAGTACTCCGCGTCCTTCGGGTTCGACAGCGGGTAGCCGCCCTCGATGTAATCGACGCCGATCTCGTCGAGCCGCCGCGTGAGCAGCAGTTTGTCTTGGAGCGAGAAGTTCACGCCCTCGCCTTGGCTTCCGTCGCGCAACGTCGTGTCGTAGATGGAAACGCGGCTCATGCGGCCTCGCGCGGGAACGAAAAAACCCCGAAGCGTTCGCTCCGGGGTCGTGTGGCTGTACCTTCGGCCGACCCCGTTTACCCGGTGGTAATGACGACTACGACGCCAATCACGGCGGCGCGAGCGGCGGGGGTAGGGAAAACGGTCGGCACGATAATTGTCTCTCTCGAAGTAACGGTACGCCGCTGCGTGGGGGAGTCAAGTGCGTATCGCACAAGACGCCCCGCGCGGCGCTGTGGTTCGCTTACTTCTCGACGGTGATCTTCACCGCCTCGCTCTTGAGCACCGCGCCCTTGCCCCCGTCCTTGTCGGCCAGCGAGTAGCTCGCGGTCAACTTGTACTCGCCCGGCCCGGTCCAGTACACGAACCGGCTCGCGCCGCGGCTCCCGTCGGACAGTTGCTTGATGGCGATCTCGTAGGTCTTGCCCGCGGCCAGCGTCACTTCCTTCGGCAGGCGGAAGTCGGCCGTGAACGCCAGCCCGCTGTTCATGGTCACGCTGCCCGCGCCGCCGGTCAGTTCGAACGTGTACACGTTCGGGTCGCCGCCGACGAAGATCGTGACCGCTTCCTTGCCCGTGTTCTTGATCTCCAACACGAAGTCCACCTTCGGCGGCGCGGGCGGGCGGAGCAACTCGCCGGCCGCCGACTTCTTCGCCGCGTCCTCGAGCGCCTTCTTGTACTCCTCCGCGGTCTTGCCGCCGAGGTCGAGTTTGTATTTGTCGCTCTTGGTAACGACCTTGAGCACGATGGGGTTTTTGTCGTCGGCGCGGGCGGCGGTGCCGAACCCGAACAGCGCGGCGACCGCGAGCAGCAGCATCTTCGTCACGGCAGAATCCTCGGAGTGTAACGGGCGATACAGGGCAGACGACGAACCGGGCGTAACGGATTGGGCGAAAATGTCACAGCGAGACGAACGGCTCGCTCGTCACGTGCCGCAGGCCCCAGCGGGCGTCGTCGCGCGCCGGGAAGTCGCTGCGAAAGTGCGTGCCGCGCGACTCGTCGCGCGCCAGTGCCGCGGCGACCATTAGCCGCGCCACCGTGAGCAGGTTCTGAAGCTCCCACCCGGCCTTGCCGTCGAACTCGCGCGACAGCGCGTACCGGCACCAGAACCTTAAGTCCTCTTTCGCTTCGAGCAGCCGCGCGCGGTCGCGGACGATGCCCATTTTGCGCACCATCAGCGCCCGCAGCGCCGCCGTGAGGTCGGCCACGTCGAGCCGCGCGTCCGGTTCGGCTTCGGGGACCGCCGAGCGCAAGGGCAGGGCGGTCAGGTCGCGCGGCATCGCGCGAACCGCCTCGGCCGCGCCGCGCCCGCAACTGGTGCCGTACACCAGCCCCTCGATCAGGCTGTTCGAGGCCAGCCGGTTCGCGCCGTGTAGCCCGCTGCTGGTCACTTCGCCCGCGGCCCAGAGCCCCGGCACCGAGGTGCGGCCCTGCGCGTCCACGGACACGCCCCCCACCATATAGTGCGCGCCGGGCCGCACCGGGACGCGGTCCCTTGTGATGTCGAGGCCGAAGCCCTTGCACACCCGGTTGATGCCGGGGAACCGCGTCAGCACCATCGCCGGGTCGAGGTGCGACAGGTCGAGGTACACGTTGGGGTGTTGAGTCTTCTCCATCGTGCGGAAGATGGCGCGGGCCACCACGTCGCGCGGGGCGAGCTCGGCGCGCGGGTCCGCGTCGGGCATGAACCGCACCCCGTTCACGTCGCGCAGGTGCGCGCCCTCGCCGCGCACCGCCTCGCTCACGAGGTAGCGCGCCGACCCCGCGACGTAGAGGACCGTGGGGTGGAACTGCATGAACTCCATGTCGCGCAGGTCCGCGCCGGCCCGGTACGCGGCGGCCATCCCGTCGCCGGTCGCGACCGCGGGGTTCGTGGTCTCGCGGTACACCATTCCGCACCCGCCGGACGCGAGGACCACCTGCTTCGCCCAGATCAGGAACTTGCCGGTCCCGTTGCGCGCGACCACCGCGCCGCGGCACGCGCCCTCGTGCGTCAGCAGGTCGATGGTGAACGTGTCGTCCCAGATGCGGACGTTCGGGCGCGTGCGGGCGTAGGCGATGGTGGCGCGCATCATCTCGAACCCGGTGCTGTCGCCGAGCGCGTGGACGATGCGCCGGTGGCTGTGCCCGCCCTCGCGGGTCAGCGCGAGCCGGCCGTTCTCCTCGTCGAACTTGGTGCCGAACTCGATCAGCTTCTCGATCTGGTGCGGGGCCTCGCGCACGACCAGTTCGACCACGTCGCGGTCGCACAGCCCGTCGCCGGCGATCAGAGTGTCTTCGACGTGGTTCTCGAACGTGTCCTCGGGCGCGCGCACCCCGGCGATGCCGCCCTGCGCGTACGAACTGTTGCTCTCGGTCACACGGTCCTTGGTGACGACGAGAACCGACAGGTCGGGCGGGACCTCGAGCGCCGCCCGCAGCCCGGCGATGCCGGCCCCGATGACGAGTACGTCCGCGAAGCGGTGAAACGTGTCGCGGGCGTCGAACGAAACCAGATAGCGATTGGCCGCGGACATGGCGCACCCCGTGGAGGTGCAGTTAGCGTATCAGAACGCCCGCGGTCCGGTGGCAGCGGCGCGGCGCGCGGCGGTCGCGGGCCGGTTGGTGCTGCTTCAGTTCAGCCAGTACCCGCAGTTCGTTCAACCGAGTATCCTCGGGCAGAGTCGCGCTGCGCTGGTCAATCCCCAGCGTGCGCCCGATCCGCGCGAACTCGTCGAGGCGCGGGGCCTCCTCGCCGACCACGCCGGTGCCCGTGTACGTCTTCACGACGCGCTCGATGCTCTTCACGGTGCGATAGTAGTGCGGCCCGCCCCAGCGTCACTCAGCCCATCGACGGCCCTCCCCGAAACGTCCGCACATCGAAATCAAAATCGGTTGCACAACACACCCGTGCCCTTCGCCCCGTCCGTGCACTGCCGAATCGGGGCGAAATCGAAATCGGTTGCACAACGCGCACGGAGTGGGCCGAAGTGGGTTCGGCTGCACGACGCAGAATTGCTCCTGAATCCGAACCCGTTGAGGCCGGGGCGACGCGCGCGGTTTGGCTGCCGGCCTCGCAGCGGCCGGCTACAGAAGGCGACGAGCCGCCCGCCCCGTGCGCTCAGGTGTATACTAAATCTTGGTGTGTAAAGAAATCTAGACCAGATGTGAACTTCTTTCCAGATTGCGCGGCTCCATGGAGCCGTTCGTAGCGATCCGTTGAAGCGGGCCACTACGAACGGCTTCGGCGCGTTACTTCTTCTTGAGCGCGTCGTTGAAGCGCTTGCGCAGGTCCTCGAAGCCCGGCGGGGCGACCGTGGGGCCGCCGACGCCGGCGTCGCCCATCCCGCGCGGGCCGTCCACCTTGCCGGCGGTGCCGGGGTTGAACACCGGGTCCTTGGCGTCCTTCGGCGACGGCGCTGGGGCCGGGGCGGGCCGTTCGGCCACCTTCTTCAGCTCGTCTACGTACCGCTCCATGTCTTTGATGAACTTGTCGTACTCCGCGTCGGTCCAGTCCTTCTGCTTCTTGATCCGGTCGCGGTTCTCGTCCTTCTTGAACTCCTCCAACTGCAGCTGTGCGGTCTTGGCCCGGTTCTTAGCGTCCGACTCCATCGGCCCCTTGTTCGGGGTGCCGCGGCCCGGCCCCTTATTCCACTCCTCCATCTCGCGCTTGAGCCGCTCCGGGTCCGGCGGCATCATGTCCTTCTTCTTCATCTCGTCTTGGAGCTTCTTGCGCGCCTCCTCGCCGATCTTGTCGTCGAGGTCCTTTTCGGCCTGCTTCCGCTTGGCCTCGTCCGGCGAGTTCAGGTCTTGCGCCTTCTTCACGAGGTCGTCGATCTCCTCCTTCGTCGGCTCCTTGCCCTTCGTGGGGGCGTCGTCCTTCTTCCCTTCGAGTTGCTTGCGTAGTTCGTCGAGTTTCTGCTGCGCGGCCTCGCGCTTGTCCTTGTCGTCGGACCTGAGGTCTTGCATCAGTTGCTCGGCCTCCTTGCGGTTCTTCTCGCCGACCAGCTTATCGAGCTTCTCCTGCGCGGCGCGCTTCTTGTCCGGGTCCGGGCTGTTGAGGTCGTTGACCGCGTTCTCGATCTCCTGCTTGGTCTTGTCGTCGATCTTGGGCGGGTCCTTCGGCCCCTTGGTGTCCCCACCGCCCGCCGGGTTCTTCTTGTCGAGTTCCTTCTTGAGGTCTTCGACCTTTTGGCGCGCGGCGTCGCGGGTGGCCTTGTCGCTCGAGTTCAAGTCCTTCTGAAGCTTCTCTAACTCCTCGCGCTTGTCCTTGCCGATGGCGTCGTCGAGTTTCTTCTGCGCGTCGCGGCGCTTGTTCTCGTCGGGGCTGTTGAGGTTGTTCGCGGCCTCTTCGAGGTCGCGGCGCGTCTTGTCGTCGATCTTTTCCTTCGGCATGGGCGCGTCGGTGCCGCCGCCGTTCGGTTCGTTCTTGTTGTCCTTCGGAACGGGCTTCTCCGCGCCCTTTTCGGGTGGCTTCCCGCCGGTGCCCGTTGGGGCGTCCTTCTTGTCGTCGGGCTTGGTCTCGGCCGCGTTGGTGCCGCCATTGGGGTCTTTCATGTCGTTCGCGCCGCCCGCGGGCTTCGGGTCGGAGTCCGCGCCGCCCGGCATCATCATCGGGTCCTTCGGCATCGGCTTGGTGTCGGCCGGAGCGGGCGCGGTCTTGGGCTTGCCGTCGCCGGCCTCGGGCGCGCCGGGCTTCGGTTGTTCGGCCGGGTTCTGTTGCGGCGCGGGTTTCTCGTCGCCGCGCTTCGGCTCTTGTACCGGCGGCTTGGGCGCGGCCTCGGGCGGGCCGGCTTTGGGCGCGCCGGGCTGGGGCACGTCCTTCGGGTCGGTGCCGGGTTTGCCCGCGCCGCCGTTGGACGGGTCGCGCTTCGGGTCGCCGCCCTTGGGGGCCGGCGGGGGCGGGTCTTTGTCGTTGCCGGGCACGCCCGCGCCCGGCCCCGGCGCGCCGCGCTCTTCGGCCGGCGCGTTGTCCTTCTTGTCGGTCTTCGGATCGGTGCCGCCTTGCGGTTGTGGCTGCGGCTTCTGCTGACCGGGCTCGTCCGGCTTCTTGGTGTCGCCTTGCGTCTTGGTTTCGGCGGGCGCGCCGGGGTTCATGCCCGGCGGTTGCATCGGGTCCGTTGGCTTCGGTTCTGGCTTTGGCTCGGCCGCGCCGTTCATCCCGTTCATGCCGGGCATGTCCTGCGGCTTCGGCTTTTGTTCGGCCGGGTTCGGGCGCTCGTCGGGGTTGGTCGCGGCGGACGGGTTCGGCTTGGCGTCGCCGCCAGAGTTCTTCTCGCGGTCGAGCTGGCGCTGCAGGTCGTCCGCGGTCTTGCCCACGTCGCCCTTGGGGTCGCCGCCTTTGCCGTCGTTCCCGTCCTTGCCGGTCTTCGGCTCGGTCTTCCCGCCCTGACCGTCCTTCTTGTTGGGGTCGCGGTTCTCGTTATCGAGCTTCTGCTTTTGGTCGTTGCCGTGCTTCTGCTCCTCGTTCTTCCGCTCGTTCTTCCGGTCGTCCTGCGTCTTCTGCTCCATCGGCTCCGAAACCGGCGGGGTGAGGCGCAGGCGCTTCGCGGCCGACTTGCCGACGTTGGCCTTCGGCTCGGTGCAGTTGTCGGTGGCTTCGAGCCAGAACTCGATCACGCATTTGTCGTCGAGCTTCAGCGCGACGCCGGCCGCGTCCTTCGTGAGCTTGGCGAGATCGACCGAGCCTTTGTAATCGAGGTTCGTGGGGAACGTACCGTCCTTGTCGCGGCGGAACGTGGGGGCGGTGCCGTTGAGGTACGGCACGTCCGGCAGCGGGCGCTCGACGGGCGCGACCAGCTTCATCTTGAGCGCGACGGTGGCGATGCCGTGGTCGTCGCCGATCTTGCCGTCCACCGCGAGCTGGCCGTTCGCGGGCGCGGTCGTCTCCTCCTCTTCGGGCTTGGTGATGACGACCTGCGGGGCGTGGTCCGATTCGACCGTGATCGGGGCTTGGAACACGTCGGCGCTGCGCTCGCCGTTGGTGGCGACGAACACCAACTTGTAGGAGCCGCTGTTGGCGACCTTGAACGTGAACTGGAGCGCCTTGGGGTCGTTGGGCACCGGCGCGCCCGCCACGGGCGCGGCGCGGTCGATGACGATGTCGCCGGAGCGGACCTCGCGGTTGGTCTTGGCGGTCAGCGTGACGGTGGTGCCGCGCGGGGCACGCACCGCGGGTTCCGTGACCGTGTCCGGGGCCCGGCGCAGGTACTTGGGGTACTCGTAGGTGGCGCGGAACTCGGTGAACGCCGGGAGCGCGCGCACCGTGACCTTGTACTCCGGGGTTTCGGCGTCGCCGGCCCTCACCTTGTACCAGAACCCGTTCTGGACGAGGTAATCGGGGACGCGCAGTTCCCAGTCGCGGTTGGTCGCGCCGGGCACCATCGGGAGCTCTTCGTAGTTCGGGTCGGCCGGGTTGTGGCGCACCAGCAGCCGCACCTTGTCCGGGGCGTCGGCGGCGGGCACGCGGCCCTCGACGCGCACCTGAACGGTGACGCTCTGGCCGGTGGTGATGGTCGGGTCCGCCGGTTCGGGCTTCACGAGCGCGAGTTGCGTGCGGGTGGCGATGGGGTCACTGGAGAACGGCACGAACGTGCGCCCCAGTAGTGACATGAACTGCGCGCCGCGGAACACGAAGAACAGGACGACCAGCGCGAGGAAGCACGCGACCGCGACCCCGCCGAGGTAGCGCAGGCTGCGGTGATCGACGGCCCGGTCCACGTCGGCGGCGGCAGCGGCGGCGGCGGCGCGGCTGGCGAGCGCGGCCTTCACGGTGCCGTTCAGGTCGCCCTTCTCGCGCGCGTCCACGTACCCGGTCACGCTGTTCTTGGGGTCGTCAATCGTCCCCTCGACGCGCTTGGCCGCGTACAGCGGGTTGATCTGCTTGCGCAGGGGGCGCACGAGCGCGAGGTACGCGGTGCCGCCGACGAGCGCGCCGAACGCGCCCAGCGCGCCTTGGCGGACCCACTCCGGAAGCACGAGGTACTTGTCGAGCAGGATCATCGCGACGGCGTAGACCAACACGAGTGCGACGAGGACCAGCCCGCCGAACGCGAGGTCGTGCGCGCGGATGCGGCTGGACGCCTGCGCGATCTGCTCATCGACCTGCGACTCGTGCCGGGCGGCGGGGTCGTTCTTCTCGAGCACAGCGGCCATGTATCGACCTCCGAGCCGGCGCGCGGGCCACCGGGGACTCGACAGGATTATACCCTCAAGACGGCCCAACGGCACAGGCGGATTGCGTGGAACCGGGAGGCGTTACGTTCTTCGCTTCGCGGGCCGGTTGCCCTACAATGACCGCTGTCGCACGCGCTCGCGGGGGGTTGGTGCCATGCTGGTGGGGCAGCAGATCGGCCCGTTTCTGATCGAGAAGGAACTCGGCAGCGGGGCGATGGGCACCGTGTACCGGGCCAAGTTCCAGCGCGACGACAAGGTGATTTCCATCGCGCTGAAGGTCGTCGCCCTCGGGTTGCTCGGTAACGAGGGGGCGATGGCCCGGTTCGAGCGCGAGGCCAACATCCTCAAGCAGCTCAAGCACCCGCACATCGTCCGCCTCATCGCGCACGGCAAGATCAACAAGGCCAACCCGTACATTGCGATGGAGTACATCGACGGCGAGGCCCTCGACCGGATCCTCGCGCGCCGCGGCAAACTCGGCTGGGAAGAGGTACTGTCCTACGGCAAACAACTCGCGGAGGCGCTCCAGTACGCCCACGACAAGGGCATCATCCACCGCGACCTGAAGCCCTCCAACCTGATGATTACGAGGGACGGCGTTCTGAAACTGACGGACTTCGGCATCGCGAAGGACACCGACGTGACCGCGCTGACCGGTGCGAACAGTACAATCGGCACGGCCGCGTACATGTCGCCCGAACAGTGCAAGGGCGACCGCAACCTGTCGAACAAGTCCGACCTGTACTCGCTCGGCATCGTGTTCTTCGAACTGCTGACCGGGCGCAAGCCGTTTACCGCCGAAACGACCGTCGAGATGTTCTTGAAGCACGTGAACGAGAAGGCCCCGCGGATCGGCAAGTTGGTCGCCGACCTGCCCCCGAAGTTCGAGTCGCTGATCCTCCAGTTGCTCGAAAAGGACAAGGAGAGCCGGCCCATCGACGCGGCGTGGGTGGCCCGGATGCTGGCCGAGGTGGAGGAGGACCAGTTCGCGCGCAAGAGCGCCGGGCTGATGAAGGCCGAGGCCCGCACGCTCAAGAAGACCAACCAAGACGGCGCGCGCATGGACGCGACCGACAAAGAAGCGGCCCGCGCGCTCCGCGGCAAGAAGAAGAAAAAGAAGAAAGCCGAGCAGGTGCCGTTCTTGCAACGGAAGTGGGTCCACGCGGTCGGCATCGTTGGGGTGCTGGCGGCGATGGCCTTCGGCGTGTACCTCGCGGTCAAGTCGCCCTCGCCGGAGAAGATGTACGCGGCGATTGAAAAGGCAGAGACCCCGGAGGCGAAGCTCGAAGCCGCGACCAAGTTCCTCGACGCCCACGGCGCGAGCGGCGGCGAGACCGTCGAGAAGGCCGCGGCCGTGTTCCGCGACCTGACCGTGAAGAACCGCGAGCGGCAGCTTGCGACGCGCTTCGCCAGTAAGCTCGAAAAGCCCACCGACCACGACGACCCCGAGGCCTACGGCGCGGCGTGGGGCGCGATCACCGCCGAGCGCGACGGCAACATCGAGCAGGCGAAAATCTTGTGGACGAAGGTGAAGGGCCGGTTCCCCGACGAGGGCAAACTGCCGTTCACCACCAAGGAGGACCAACTGGCGAAGGCGCGCTGGGGCTGGCTCGCCGACAAGCGCCTCGCCGACATCGCCGCGGCCAGCGCCGAGCTGAGCAAGCTCCCGGCCAAGATCGAGACCCTTAAGATCAACGACCAGCCGGTGAAGGGAGACCCCACCAACCCCGAAGCGCTGGCGGTCCGCATCCTGCGGCTCCGCGAGTTCGGCGACCACGACCGCGCGTCGCGCGCGTGCGACGCGCTGGTCGCGCTGACCGAGAAGGACGCCGACAAGCGCGCGTGGTTCCTCCTCGCCGGGCAGATCAAGTTGAACCTCACGCGCCCGGCCAACGACCCCCTCGTCGCGCGCGTGGACCGCTTGAAAACGTGGCTCGACGAGACTCAGGCGCTGGCCGACAAGGTGAAGGACACCGACCTCGGGGCCGCGCGCCGCGACGTGCGGAACCGCTGTCGCGACGTGACCGAGCTGTACGACGACGACCCCGAGCCGCGCGTCAAAGAGCAAGTGGCGCGCGCGCAGAAGATCGCCGCGCTCGTCGCGAAGTGAGCGCGCCCTCAGCCGCTTGCGGCTTCGCGAGCGCTCGCGAAGCCGCAAGCGGCCCGAACCACCCACCAAAGTTCTCCATGCAAACGCCTGATCGCACCAAGAGCGCACTCGCCTTCGAGCGCGCGAAGCGCGCCATCCCCGGCGGCGTCAACAGCCCGGCCCGCGCGTTCGGCGGCGTCGGCGGCAGCCCGCTGTTCATCGCCCGCGCCCACGGCCCGCGCCTCTACGACCTCGACGGCCACGAGTACCTCGACTTCATCGGCTCGTGGGGGCCGATGATCCTCGGTCACTGTCACCCCAAGGTGGTGGACGCGGCCGTTGCCGCGCTGATGAACGGGTCCAGTTACGGCGCGCCGTGCGAACTCGAAACCCAACTCGCCGAACTGGTGATCGCCGCGGTGCCGAGCGTCGAAATGGTGCGGTTCGTGTCGAGTGGCACCGAGGCGACGATGAGCGCGATCCGCCTCGCGCGCGGGTTCACCGGGCGCGACCGGATCGTCAAGTTCGCCGGGTGCTACCACGGCCACGTCGACTCGCTGCTCGTCTCCGCCGGCAGCAGCGCGCTGACGCTCGGCGTGCCCAACAGCCCCGGCGTTCCCGCCGGGTGCACCAACGACACGACGGTGCTGCGGTTCAACGACACCGCGGCGCTCGCGGAGCTGTTCGCGGCGAAGGGCGACCGGATCGCCGGCGTGATCCTCGAACCGATCGTCGGCAACATGGGCCTCGTGCCCCCGTCCGACGAGTTCCGGCGCGAACTGCGCCGCCTGACCCAGAAGCACGGCGCGCTGCTCATCTACGACGAGGTGATGACCGGGTTCCGGCTCGGCTACGGCGGCGCGCAGGTGCTGCTCGGCGAGAGCCCGGACCTGTCGTGCTACGGCAAGATCATCGGCGGCGGCTATCCGGTCGGCGCGTACGGCGGGCGCGCCGACGTCATGGGCAAGGTCATGCCCGCGGGCCCGGTGTTTCAGGCCGGCACCCTGAGCGGCAACCCGGTCGCGATGGCCGCGGGCATCGCCACCCTCACCGAACTGCGCGACAACCCGCCGTACGCGCGCCTCGACGCGCAAAGCGCGCGCATCGGCGCGGGCCTGCTCGAAGCCGCGCGCACTGCGAACGTGCCCGCGCGGTTCAACCGCGTCGGCAGCATGTGGACGCTGTTCTTTACGGGCACCGACGTGACCGACCTCGACACCGCGAAGACCAGCGACACGGCCCGGTTCGCCCGGTTCTTCTGGGCGATGATGGACCGCGGCGTGTACCTGCCGTGCAGCCAGTTCGAGGCCGCGTTCACCTGCGCCGCGATGACCGACGCACACATCGAACAGACGATCGGTGCCGCGAGCGAGAGCCTCGCGGTGATCGGTTGACCCCGCGCGCCGGGCGGGCGCTAGTCACTCACGCGGCCGTCGATGAGGAGGGCCAGTCCGAACAGGAACAGGCCCCCGCCGGCCCCGGCGATCCACGTGAACCCGCGCCCGGCGTCGGCGCGCTGGAACCGGCAGTACGCGATCCACGCCACCGCACCGGCGCACACCAGCAGCCCGATCAGCATGACGACGAACCCGATCGCGCGCGTGGTGTCGGCGCGGCGGGCCTCGGCGCGCTCGGCGCGCGTCGGCTCCGGGGGCGGGGGCGGCGGGGCGAACTGCGGGCGCGGACGGACCTCTTTCAGCACCACTTCGGGGATGCGCCGGCCGCACGGCTCGCACCAGCCGTCGGCGATTTCGTTCGCGACAAAGACGTGATCGCAGTACGGGCAGCGCGCGTTCGGCGGTGGGTCGGGTCGGGTCACGGGCGGTCCTCGTTGGTGACGCGCCGACAGTATCCCGCACCGCGCGCGAACACAAGCGCCATCCGCGCTACGCGCTCAGCAGTGGCAGGGCGCGCGCCGCCTGCCCGAGCGCGAACCCGGTGCCGGCGAGCGCGACCATCGCGTAGGCGAGGCGCTGACCCTGCCGCCGGTAGTACGCCGACTCGGCCGGGGCCGCGCACGCCCGCCACGGCCAGTGGACCCACGACACGTAGGTGAACAGCCCGCACGCCGCGAGCCACGCCCCGGCCTTCGCGCCCGTGAGCGCGAGCCACGCGGCGCTCGCCCCGTCCCACTTCAGCCCGACCAGTGCGAACCCCGACAGCCCGCACACGAGCAGCCCGGCCGTGACGAAGTACCGCATGTTGTGCGCGAGGTGCGTGCTGAAGTGCTCGTAGTCGGCGGGGCGCGCGAAGAACGTGAACGCCTTGCGGTCGATGACCGCGGCCCGGTAGAAGATCGCCCCGAACCACGCCGCCGCCGACAGCCCGTGGACTCAGTACAGGAACTGTTCGAGCAACTTGGCACGCATGGCGAACCTCCGGTGTGCCCCCGTAAGGTACACCGGAGCGCGGCGCGGAAAGTTAACAGGCGTGATCGCCGCGGGCGCGTACGGACTCCGCGTGCGCCTGCGGCTCGCGGCTACCGCGCCTGTTGTGAGGTGAGCAAGCGTTCGAGCGCGCTCATTCCCAGTTCCACGACCTGCGTGGCCTTCAGTTGCCACAGCACCGGGTTGAACAGTTCCAGCGCGACGCCGCCGGTGTAGCCGATGGTCTTCAGGCGCGCGACCAGCGCGTAGAGGCGGAAGTCGCCGTCGCCGGGCATGACGCGGTCCGAGTCGGTCATCAGCTCGCGCGGCACGCCGGCCACGTCGCACACCTGAACGTGAAACAGGTTCGCGGAGCTGAGGCGCTCGAGGTCTTCGCCCTTGCTCGGTCCCTTGTAGAAGTGGAACACATCGAGGCACACGCCGACGTTCGGCTCGCGGCACTGCTCGACGAGTGCGAGCGCGGTATCGAGCGACGAGCAAAAGGCGTCGGTGCCGCGGAACTCAAGCGCCAACCGCACGCCGAACCCCGCGGCCCACTGCCCGGCTTGCGCGAGCGACACCACGGCCCGCCCCAGATCGTCCGCGGTCGGTGACTGCGCGAAGTCGGCGACGAGCACCAACGTGGGGATGGCGAACTGTTGGCACAGGTCGAGGCGGCGCTTGTAGTGGTCGAAGTGGGTCTTGCGGGCGTCGCCCTGCGAGAGCAGCAACCCGCCCTGATACGCGGCGGCCACGAGCCGAACGTCGCGGTCGGCGAGCGCCTTGCGGGTGTCCTCAGCAGACACGTCGCGCAGGTGCTTTTCGAGCTTGGTGAGCCAGACCTCGAGCGCGCGGCACCCGCCGGCCGGAAAGTCCGCGGCGTCGTCCGCGAACGAGCCGGGTAGCGTCGTTGACTGTGAGATGCACGGAATCATTGCGCCAGTCGATTACGAATCCGGGTTGGGTTGCTTCTTGCCCTTTTTCTTTTGCGTTGGGTCCGGCTTCCTCGTGTCCGGCTCGTCCTTCGGCGGTGGGGACGACGAGAACGCGCCCATCGCCCACGCGATGATGAGGCCGACCGCGGTGAGGTGCAGGCACAGCCCGACGATCATCCACATGCGCGAGCGGGCCTTTTCCGCGTCGGTCATCCCGCGGCGGCGGACCTGCTTCTTGTCCGCGGTCGAAGCGTCTTGCGCCGCGGCGAAGGCGTTCGGCTCGACGCCCCACTCTTCGGGCGCTTCGGGCGGAAGCTCCTCGGCCGCGGTCGCGTTCGGCAGGGCGTGCGCCACCGGGACCGCGTGCGGCATCGACGAGACCGGGAGCGCGGTCGGCACAACGGTCGGGGCCGCGGCCAGCGGGACCGTACCGGGGCGGCACAGCGGCGCGAGTGCGGCGCACACCTCGGCCGCGGTCTGCGGCCGGTCTTCGGGGCGCTTCGCCAGCAGCCGCGCAACGAGCGCCGTCAGCTCCGGCGGCTCGGTCGGGCGCAGGACCGCGAGCGCGGGCGGCTCCGTCGTGCGCACCTTGTTCAGCACCTCGTCGGCGCTCGCCCCGGCGAACGGCGCGCGCCCGGCGAGCAGCGTGTACAGCACCGCGCCGAGGCCGTAGATGTCGCCCCGAGCGTCGGTCGCGGTGCCGTCCACGCGCTCCGGCGGAACGTACGCGAGCGCGTCGCGCGCGGGCGGCGCGGCGCTCGCGGGCGGGCGCAGCGGGATCAACCCGGTGTCGGTCAGCTTCACGGTCGCGTTCGGCGCGGGCCGGCGCTTCGTGGTGCCGTCCGCTTTCGTCTTGGTCAGCACCGGGCCGACCAGCAGGCGCTCGGGGCACACGTCGCCGTGCCACCCGCCGCGCTCGTGGACCGCGCGCAGGGCCGACGCGACCGCCCAGCCGTACTCGGCCGCGAGGAACGCCGGCATCGCCCCGCCCACTTCCTTCAGCAGCGCGCCGAGGTCGGCCGCGTCGGTCGGCTGCTCGTGTACCGCGTAGGCTTCGCCCTGTAGCTCGCCCGCGTCCAGCAGGGTGAGCAAGTTCGGGTGCTGGATCGTGCCGAACGTGCGCGCCCGGTGCCCGACCGCGGCGGCGCTGTCGGCCGGGGCGAAGGCGCTCGGATCGTACCGGCGCAGTACCAGCGGTGTGCGCAGCGCGGGGTGCAGCGCGCGGTACGCCGTGCCGCCGGGGAACGGGCCGATGGCGTCGATGATCGGGTACCCGGCGAAGTTCAGGTCGTGCCCGCGCCCGTCGCGGATCGCGGCCGCTTGGAACTGTGTCACGACGCCGCGCGACTGGAGGTACGAACAGAGCGAGGCGAGGTCCGACTGCGGAATGTCCGGCTGCCGGATGAGCTGTTCCACCTGTTCGGGGAACAGCACGCGGCTGGCCTGCGCGCGGTCGAGGAACCCGGCGATCGAATCGGACGGCATCGGAACGGCTCTCGTGCGGCGGGTGTGCGAATAGGCCCGGTGATTGTATCGCCGCGCGCGCCGCGCGTCACTTCCCGACCGGCACCGGAACCCACTTGCGCGCCACCGCGCCCTTTGAGAGTAGTAGGCACACGCCGTGGGCCGCTGCTACGCGGCGGGTTGGCGCTCGGCGGTTCTTGTATTCGCTCTCGTGATGTTCAGCGACGGCACAGGAGCGTGACTACTACTTACCGGCCAGCACCGGAACCCACTTGCGAACTACCGCGCCGGGGTCGAACGGGTACTTCGCGCTCGACTCGAGCAGGAACCGCCAGACGTGCTTGTCGGCGTGGCGGCTCCGCAGAACCAGCGGCGCGGGCAGTTCGTCGGTACACGCGAGCAGCAGGAAGCCGAGCGTCTCCGGCCCGGTCGCGAACCCGTCGCCGCCCGGCGAGAGCTCGCGCGGCTCCTTCGCGCGCAGGGCGTCACCGCCCTCGACTTGCTGCACGCGCAGTTCGCCGTCGGCCAACACTTTCAGCAAGACGAACCGCACGGCGCGATCAGCGGTGGCAAGCAACTTGTACGGCGCGTCTTCAACCACCTTCGCGACCGGCTTGCCGTTCGCGACCAGTTCGACCGACAGCGCGAACGGTGCCGGGTTCGGCGTCACGTCGGAAGCGTACAGCGCCGCGAGCGGGGGCACCGCGCTCACGACCGGGCGCGCGCCGGCCAGCGGGCGCGCGTCGTGACCCGCGGGCGGCGGCGCGGCGCGCCCGAGCGCGGTCGTGAGCGCGGCGAGGCTCTTCAGGTCCTGTGCGAGCGGCGTGAGCTCCTTCCCTTGCACGAGTGCGGCCGTGAGCCACTCGCCGCGCACGTAGGGCACCGGGCGCACCTGATTGTCTGCCGACAGGAACCGCGCGAGGGGCGGCGCGGTCGCCGCCCCGGGCACGCGCCGCACGGCGAACGGGTACTCCAACAGCACCAGATCGAACGGCGAGGCCGGACCGGTGTACGTGCCCTCGGTCTTCGCGCCGCTCATCCGCGCGAACAGGTCACTGCCGCGCCAGTTGAGTCGCGTCAGGTCGATGCGGAAGACGAGGCCGACGGGATCGACGGCGACCAGCTTTTCCGGGCGCGAGGTGGCGAACGAGACCGCGGCGTTCAGTTCCGCTTCGAGCGCCCCGACGTCCGGCAGCGGTTCGCCGTCGCGGATCAGGTGCGCGAACGAGGCGTAGCGCAGGTACTCGCCGGCGTACCGCAGTTTGTTCCGCGGGAGCTCGCGCTCGATGTCGGCCGCGACGTGCCGCAACACGTAGGCGTCATCGAACGCGGCCGGGAACTCCGGCGCGCCGGCCTTCACCCATGCCCCGAGCGCCGTCACCTCGCGCGCGGTCGGCGCGGCCCGGTTCCCCGGCGGCATCGATCCGTCTTTCACGAGATCGAGGAGCAGTTCGGGCGCGGGCACGGGCCGGCCCTTCGCGGTCAGGCGCGCGTGATCGAGCAGCGCGAGTTTACTCTTACCGGGGTCGGCGCTCCCGGTGTGGCACGCCGCGCACCGCCGCTGGAGCACGTCGCGCGCGGCCAGTGCGAGGTCGCCCTGCGCGCGATGCGCCGGCACCGGGTTCGCCCCGCGCGCGAGCGCCGGGACGAGAAGTGCGGCGAGAACGAGGACGGCACGCGGCATGGTGGCTCCACGATCGTAGTCCTCACGCTCCGCGTGAGGACCGTGGGCGTAAACGGTTCTCCGGTTCGGTCGCCGCTCCCATCTCGCCTACGCCGGCGGTCCTCAAGCGGAGCGTGAGGACTACGATCACTTCCGTAACAGCGGCGCTTTCGGCAACTGGCGTGGGAAGCTGACCGGGGTTTGCGTTTCGGCCGCGCGCCCGGACTGCCGCAGCAGGACCGGCACGCGGGCCGAGACGTAATCGAACAGCTCTTCGGCCGAAAGCGCGCCGTCGGAATTGTAGTCGGCCTTGCGGTAGTCGCGCGCCTTGTCGAGCGCGTCGAGGACCGCGCGCGTGAACAGCCCGTGACCGAGCGTCGCGTCCTCGTAGGACAACTCGCCCTCGGCGCAAGCGGCGAAGATCACCGGCCCCTGCCCGTTCGGGGCGCACCGGCGCAGCACGCTGGGCACCGCGGCGCGCCCGGAGTGGCAGGCGTCGATCAGCACCAGCTTCCGGCAGTTGACGCGCGCCAGCGCCGCGAACAGTTCCTCCACCGCGAGCGCCGTCGCGCCGGGGTTAGCGGGCGAATAGTTCGGGCAGCAGAACAGGAACACGCCCTCCGCGGCGAGCGCGGCGCGGCCTTCGCCCGGCAGCGGGCCGTCCTTCGGCATTAGGAAATCGCCGTGCCCGGCGAAGAACACCACGAGCAGATCGTCCGGTTTCGCGCGCTTGGCGAGCGCGTCGAGCCCGTCGGTGAGGCTCTTGCGCGCGACCTCGGCGTCGAGGCGCACGGCGAGATCGGCCGCGGCGAAACTGCGCTTCGGCCCGCGGAACGTGTCGAGCTGGTCGCGGAGCGAGGTGGCGTCGGCCTTCGCGCTCGTGAGGTCGCCGAACTTGCGCGCGCCGGGCGCGCCCTTGCGCGTGTCGGAGTAGTCGTTTACCCCGGCGAGCAGCGCGAGCAGGGTCGCGTCGGCCGGCGCGCGCGGGTTGCGCACCAGCGCGGTTTCTTCCGCGCGCCCGCCGGCGGCGTTCAGCGCGATCACGCTGAGCGCGTTCTCGCCGGCGCGGAACTTGTCGGCCGGGATCGTCAGCGGCACCTCAAAGGGCGTCTTCGGGTCGAGCCGGGTTCCGGCCCTCGGCCACACGTCCAGCAGGTGATCGTTCAGCCACACCTCGACGCGCTCCGGCAGCAGGTCGGGGTTGGTGCCGCGCGGCCGAACGGTGATCGTGGCTATCACGCCCGCGGCCGGCACTTCGCCGCTGTCGAGCGCGACGCGCACTGGGGCCGGTTCGTACTTGGAGAACGGTTCGAGCACCGGGTTCGCGCCGCGCGCATCGACGAGCGCCGCACGCACGTCACGCGTTTGCAGCAACTTCTCGATCAGTTCCGGTTTGTGGTACTGCTTCTCGAACTGCTGCAGTTGGTAGAAGCGCGGGCGGTCGCCGGGGTCCGGAGCGTTGACGTGCCAGCCGCACAGCCGGTCGCCGTTCGCGGTCTTCGTGTGGTAGTACGAGCCGTGCCACATCCACGCGACCCAGTCGGTCATGGTGTTGGTCTTGTCGAACGCCGGGAACCACTTCCACGCCGGGCGCTGGCGCACCGTCGTGAGGGTTTCGCGCCGGCCCGCGGTCGCGGTGGCCGCGAGGCCGAAGTAGAGTTCGACGCGGGCGCGGGGTGCCTTCAGTGCGGCCAGCGCCTCGGCCGCGGTGCCGCGCTTGTCCTGACCGGCGCGGCGCTCGTACAGCGCGCGCCCGCCGACCGCGAGCAGGTCGAGCGCGTCGCCGGGGCGCAGGCCGGCTTCCCACGCCGGCGAGCCGGTATCGACGGCGACCACGACCGGCGCGCCGTCCTTCTCGTCGAAGGTCGCGCCGAGGCCGCGCTCGTGCTTCCAGTCGGCCAGCGACCACGCCGCGAGCGTGTGATCGCTCCCGCCGGTCACGAACCACGACTGATCGGCGCTTGCGACTACGGAGGTCACTTCGCCCGCGTGCCCGGTAAAGACCTTTGCGCCAGCGAGCGCGCCGTTGATCGCGCGCGTCGCGTCCAACTCGAACAGCGTGCAGCCGTAGTAGTGGCCGACGATGAGGCGCGTCGGCGCGCCGCCCTTTGCCGGGAGGAACGTGAAACACGTCGGGGCGAGGTCGCGGAGGCGGTCGGTGGCGAGACGCAGTGTGACACCGTCGCGCGCGTGTTTCGCGTTCCACACGAACCGATCCACGGTTGGCGTGACGGTCCAGCCGTCGGCGGTGTCGAGCGGGTTCGCCCACGCGACCGGCTCGTCTTGGGTTCCCTTCGCGCGCGTCAGATCGAACTTCGTCCACGGCCCCGCGCCGCGGGCGTTGGGGTGCGTCGCGTTCTCGTTGTTCAGAACGCGCACACCGATGAGCTTGCCGTTCGCGCTGATGTTGACCGCGGAGAGCCTGCGCCCGGCCCCGAAGGTGTTCGTGAGCGTTTTGCCATCGGGCCGCGATTGCAGGTAAATCTGGTCGGCCGTGCCGCCGGCGACCGCGAGCTGCGGCAGCGTGGGGTGATACGCCAGCGCCTCCGCGCGACCGCGGTAGCCGATGACGCTCGGCTTAGGGACCGCGCCCGGCTTCGTCGGGTCCGGGTAGAACCACAACTCTTCGTCGCCTTCCGAGAAGAACCGCGGCCCCTTGCCGGGGTCGCGCGCGGTGCCGACGCCGACCGCGAGTTCGCGCGTCTTCGGGTGCCACGCGATGCTCCGCGGGAACCGGTCCCGTCCCAGCGGCAGGCGCACGGTCTTCGCGCCATCGGTGCTGCGCAAGATCACCTCCGGGCCACTGGTGGCGCACGCGATCCACGCGCCGCCGTCGATCAGTTCGGCGCGGTATACGCCGGTCACGTCGGCCTTCTTGTCGCTCAGGTGGAACAGCTCCGTCACCGGCGGCGGTTTGTTCGGCGCGTCCGCGACTTTGCCCGTTAGGTCGCACGCGACCACTTGCCCGCTGTGCGCGACGCCGACGAGCGTGTCCTTGTCGCGAAAGAAGACGAGGCGTGGGAAGTTGAAGCCGAGCGTGCCGTTGCCCTGCGCCAGCGGCTCGAACTTGCCGACGCGCACCGGCGGCGCGGAGACGCGCCCGTCGGCGTCCGGTTCCTTCAGCTTGGTAGGGGTCCAGAGCCAGAGCGCGCCGTCGCTCGTGCCGAACGCGGCGCGGCCGTCCGCGCCGAGCGCCACCGCGGTCACTTCGAGCGACGCCAGTTCGCCCTTGTGCGGCACGGGCCACGAGAGCGCGAGCGTGTCGCCGCTGGCGCGGTCGAGGACCGCTACAGAACTGCGCTTCATGCCGTACCCACCGACCAGTACACGCGCGCCGTCGTCCGAAATGGCAATCGCCTTGATGCCGCCGCGCTGCTCGCGCCACGCGCGCCAGCGCAGCGTACGCATCTTCTCGGTGTCGAGTCCGGCGGCGCTGTGCGGCCACACGCGCACGACCTTGTCGTCGCCCGCGGCGAACAGGAAGTTGCCGTCCGGCGAGAAGCGGAGCACGTCGCATGGCCCGACGCGCCCGCGGGCCTCGACGACGATTTCCGGCTCGTCGCGCGACCGCCGGTCCTGCTGCGGCTGCGCAACGGCCGGCGCGCCGGTGAGCGCGATCAGAAGGAGGGCGACGCTTCGCGCGATGGTGTTCATGGAGTTAGGATACCCCGAAGCTCGCGCGAGGGGAAACCGAAGAACCTAACACTCCGGCCCCCTTCCCTGAAAGGAAGGGGGAGAAAAAAGGCAACCCAGAGGTCACGCCACGGTTTGCGGTGGGTCTTGCGGTCCACGGGGCACGGGATAGGAAAAGCGCGGGTCGATTTTGCCGCAACTGTTGTCCAGGATGAGCCATGAGCACCCCGCGTTTCACAGCCGAGG